>PBDA01000028.1 GCA_002718345.1 Rhodospirillaceae bacterium | reverse complement strand
TCAATAATGAAACTGGTCAAATCAAAGTACATAATTATTGGATGGTGATTGATGCTGGTTTCCTTGTTGCACCAAGGAATGTTAATGCACAAATAGAAGGAAATATCATTATGGGCCTTAGTAATGCGCTAAAAGAAAGGATCAGTATTAAGGAAGGCACTGTTGATCAATCTAATTTTCATGATTACCAAGTTATGCGTATAGATGAGATGCCTGATATTCATGTTAAAGCACTTAAAAACACTAAGTCTCCCAGTGGTGTTGGCGAATTAGGTCTAGCTACAACTGGTGCGGCTGTTGCAAATGCGGTTTTTGCTGCTACGGGAGCAAGAGTAAGAGAGTTACCATTAACACCTGATCGTGTTCTTGCAGCCCTAAGGGGATAAAATCAGTCTTGAACGGGGTTTTCTACAAATTGACTTGATTAGTAACCTCTAACGGGCTACTAGATCTCCACCCCAAATCTCTCTGTACTGAAGGAGAGAAGAATAAATAAGCCTTGCATCTAAGTTCATACGATCAAAACCTGTAACCTCATATAACGCTTCAAATGCTACATTATCTACTTGTTGTTCGAGGTCTAAACCATTTTCAAGCACAGCAATATCCGTCATTGTAGTGATAGCTTCAGCAGTATGCATAACACCAGAATCGCGTGTTCCAGCAACAATAAGGAAGTGATTACCGTCAGGACCAGGAAATGTCGAAACTAAACCATAGTCTTGATAATTACTCTTCCCTGGTATGCCCGCACCACTTGTATAGTATTGACCCGTACGTTCATTAATAAGTTCATCAAAACTTTCGCCAACACTGAGCTCAGACGATGCAAAGACAAAATCCATAAGCGTACCCAGAGCGCTTATATAACCAACATAAAGAATGTCATGTGATTTAATATCTGCAATTCTTAAATCTGACATTGTCACAACCCTCACTGGCTTATCTGATGTATAAACCACTCTGAGAAGGTCCTTAAGAGCAAATGCAGCACCCTGAGGCAGATAAGTTAGGTCAAGATCAAGATAATTTTCTTGTAAATCAGGCTCACCCACAAAAAGATCATCAAGGTCATCACTTGAATTAATATCAAACTCTCTTAGCAATCGCCTTACACCTCCAAATTCATCTAACTCACCAAAAATATAATAATCACCAACAACTACTAGAAGAGGCGTTTCATTTCCAAGAATACTTGTCCAAATTTCAGATTCAGCTGCTTGCTGATAAATACTTAAAGTTTCATCCTTCCACTTAAATACAATACTAGCGGCAATCAAAAAAACTACGCAAGCAGCAAAAAACCCAACCCCTACCCCTTTAAAATCATTAATACTTTTGGTATTTGCAATAGTCTTGGGAGCTAAAATTTCAAGACGATATTGCCCCTTTGGAATACTTAATCGCGGCTTTTTTTGTCTAGAATCATTTTGATAGTATTTTTGTAATTTTTGTCGCAAATTATGTACGTACACACGCACAAGGGAATCCTGATTGGTATCGAAATCATTTTTTTTCCCAAACACCTCTATCGCAATATCAATCTCTCCAGGTATCTGGTTATTTTTAGCGCATTCACCCAAATAGGAAAGCAGACGTACATAAACATGCGACCGCCCTAGCTCACCACTATCGATAATATTTTTCAGTTCAACTGCAATTTTTTCAGAGTGATTGACCACTTCAAGTTGCACTATAAATTAATTCCGGTAGAGCACCTTAGCTTATCCTTAACAGTTAATAAACTGATACTAACCACCTATTTTAAAAAAGAAAGCTAGACTACCTTCATTCGACAAAGAAGAAAATGACCTGAACGAAGTGACAGTATGTTAACTCATCAATTTATACTTAGTACTTTTTAAGTTTTCATGAATAGATACATTTTTTTAATTCATCGCTATCTAGGTATAGTCTTTGGCGTGATAGTCACCGCATGGTGTTTTTCTGGACTGGTAATGATGTATGTTCAGTACCCAGATCTAAATTCAGAAGATCAACTTTCTAGCCTTGAACTTCTAGATCTTAAAGAGTGTTGTCGACTTCCTAACGATTTCAGCAATATACAATTGGATCGATTTAGAATAGAAATGCTTGCTGACCACCCGGTAATAAGATTAATCGATGGGCCTTATCAATATGTTATTGACCTTTTGAATGGAGAATATTTAGCTGAGTTTGATGAAAATACAGCGCAGCGTTTAGCAACGGTATCGGCTAAGCAATTAAGACTAACAGGCCAACCTGAATTACTTGGAACGGTGGATCAAGATCAATGGACTATCTACCCTAGTTTTAGCTTTCACCGCCCCCTCTATCATTTTGTAATGAATGATGATGTGGGTACTGAGTTTTATATTTCAAGCACAACAGGTGAACTGGTTCAATTAACAACTACCAATATACGTTTTTGGAACTGGATTGGATCAGTTCCACATTGGTTATATCCAACTATATTACGCCAACATACTACTATTTGGTTACAGGTTATTATTTGGTTAACACTAGCTAGTTCATTCCTTACTATAGTGGGCATCTATATAGGCCTTAGACAATATAAAACGCGTCGCAATGGAAGAAATTCCCCTTACCACGGGTGGGCATTTTGGCATCATATTTCAGGCTTATTTTTTGGCGCATTCACTCTATCATGGCTTATAAGTGGCCTTCTATCGGTGAATCCATGGGGCGTCCTCGAGGGAAGGAATTACAGCGCAGAAACTCAGCGCATAAGTGGCGGCACTCTTAATTTTGAAAGCGTCAGAGAATTCTTATCATCTCTACCTATAAGTAATTTGCCAGGATCTACTGTCCGTTTGGAAGGATATCTTAATAATAATAAACTGAGCCTTATCATTTTTGACTCAAATGGTATAAGAACTCGCCTCCATCCTGATAGCTTGGTATTTGATCCGTTATCAGATAATCATTTTCTCAAGCTTGCGCCTAAAATTCGGCCTGATGTACAAATACTTCGAAGTGGGTGGATTACCTCTGGAGATGCGTACTACTACGATCATCACAACACACGACATTTTCCTGTATATCGAATTAATTATCTTGATGGTGAGAAAATTTACCTTGATAGCATTACTGGTGAACTTATCTTTGCAGTCGATAAAGAAAGACGATGGTTTCGATGGCTCTTTCAAGGACTACACCGTATCGACTTTTTAACACTGATTAGGACAAGGCCGGTTTGGGATATTCTTGTATTATCACTTATGACAGGAGTTACAGTTGGAGTTGTCTCAGGAACCTTTTTAGGGTTACGTAGGGTATTTCGCGCAATTAAAAAACTAACAATCTAAAGGTGACTTCTAAAGAGTATTTTTGATTATAGTTGGCAGCGGTGAAAACCCCACAAAAGAAAATCTTTGCACTCTTCTATTCACTGGTTCTAATGGCGTAACTTCAGCAGTATAGAGATTACCCTCTGAGTCAACAGACAAATGATGCAATGTCCCAAATTCACCAGACTCAGATCCCCATGAACCAAAAGAATCAAGGAAATCTAAAGTTTTTCGATCAAAAATCATTATCTGTGCCTGACTACGATTGGCCACATAAAGATACCTCTGATCATGGTCATGTGAAAACGCAATACCGGCAGCTGTTTGTCCATTTCCACAATCGGGAGCTTGGCACTCTCGACCGATAAAAACCTGATTAATATACCTACCTTCCGTCGTAAATATCTGAACCCGCTTGCCACCACGATCTGCTACATAAACAAAACCATCTTTTGAAACTTTTATAGCATGCACCGGAGGTACGAATTGAGAATGGCCATCAGGGCCTATTGAATTCGATGAAGTTGATGAATCGTCTGATGGCATATTACCAAATGCACCCCACATTCTTTTAAAGTCTCCAGTATGCGCGTCGAAAACGATAATTCTTTTATTGCCATATCCATCAGCTACAAATAGTTCATTTGTTTCCGAATGAACAAACATATCAGCGGGTCGCCATAAATTTTTGGTATCTGTATTTGTCTTTGGTTGACCACCACGACCAATTTGCATTATAAATTCACCGCTCTTGGTAAATTTTAAAATTTGATCTTCATTACCATTACCACCAATCCATACAAACCCCTCAGGATCTACATGAATACCATGTTCACTTTCTGGCCAATCGTAGCCCGGACCCGGACCACCCCAAGCTCGCAAAAACCTTCCTTCTTGATCAAATTCTAAAACTGGTGGGGCAGCTTGTGATCGTTCCTGATCACTTAGGGTATTTGGACGTTGCAGAACCCACAGATGCCCTGTTTCATCAACCCAGGTACTAGATACAATAGCCATAATCCAAGGGCTTGGTAGATTTGCCCAAGTCCCTTCTGCGTGGAACTGAGGAATCTGTTTAACAGGCTCATTAATTTGGCCATTCGCTATTCCAATCAAACAAAAAGTTAATAACCACCCACCAATACTTTTATACACAATAGTGACCTTATTTCATGATTTACAACCAGTTCCACTTATCAATTTTCTCTGATAAGGACAAACCATCTTAGATAATAAGCTTTACAACTAAATATAACCCATACTTGAATACAATTGGTTGTTCGTAACAAATATAGCTAATGTCACCGCACCAAACGGATTCAACTTCAAATTAATACAAATATACGTTTAAAGCCTAACGAGACAAATGTCCTATACTTGGGTCTATTCCTTATAAAGAGAAAGTGCTCACTTAGGAAAACAGGATTTTTTAAAATGATAAATAATATATATATCAATACATTAAATAAGATATTTATAGCATTACTTCTGGTATCTTCAGGAATTGTGCTATCTGGCAAAACCCAAGAGCCTTTAATAGACTCATCTCCAGTTATTCTGCCTGGTTATAGCTATGATCTACCGGTAACCTATATAACGGCAGGCCAAATTCAAGAACAAAAAGAACAAATGATCTTAAATGATGATCTGGATGTTCCGATGGCCATGGTCAAAATGGGTGGGGGATCAGACGTCTATCAGATTGGTGTTAGTCTAGTGACCCGACCCGCAGGCCAGGCAAATACAAACTATGCAGTCCATGATGATGTATCTGAAGTCTATTATGTAGTGGAAGGAAGGGGCCAAATCAGGGTTGAGGGCACCATAACTGATTGGGAACGTCGTCCAGTAAGTGTATGGAATGGGCCTGGAAGCAGGGGCACTATCGCGAGCGGTTCAAGAGATATCACTATCGAAAAAGGTGATGTTTTAATAATACCTGCTGGAACACCCCACAAGTGGGTCCTTTCAGAAGAACTAACTTCTTATGTCGTTGTACGTGGGGACCCAGAAGCTGTTACTCCACTGATCAATTTCGATCCAACTCAGTTTGTTGCTCCAGAACTATAGAGCAAAAATACCCAAATATAAGGAACAGTATTGTGAATCATTTAGCTGTATTAATTCTTTTTGTAGTTGGAGTCTGTACAACACTTCTAGCACAACAAAATGTGCGTCAACCCGGAATTTATAAATCCTGGGATGAAATTAATTTGGAATTAAATCAATCAATTTCCGAATTAGGGATAGTCGCAGGTCAATCAACACTAGTGGCTGAAGCAGGTGGTGGTCGTATTCTTATAAGGCGTCGCCAAGCAGGCCCAAACAATGCAAGTGTCCATGATGAGATGACTGAAATTTATCAGATCATATCTGGTACAGGAACTTTTATAACCGGTGGCACTATTCCTGATCCTGAAAACCGCACAGCAGGAATTCAGGGAGGCATAGAGCAATACGTTAAACCAGGTGACTTTATAATAATCCCACCAGGAACCCCGCACTGGTTTAGTGAAATCAATGAATCAATTACTTATGCAGAAACACGATTTCCTGTTTTACCGTAGTACCCAACTTTTAAAATTCATATACTCTTAGCCTGCATTCTCTTCCAAAGCAGTAACACGAGCTCGAGCACATTCAATGATCATAGACCAATATCTTTGTGCTTGTTCCTGATCATAAAGTAGTGGATTAGGACCATTAGGGTTATTTCGTATTGTCTCCATGTCGGTTAAGGTATCTTGAAAAATGCCAGGATGCGTATTTAACATTCCTCGAATATTTCTGGGTTTAGCAATGTCATTCATGATATGTTCGAGTGCATCAAAAGCTTCTCGATCAGGTGTCTGAATTGCTCCTGCAAGCAACATCACCATTGTGGGCTCGCCATGCCAGACTACTGGAATGAACATCGCTAAGGAACCAGGGGAATGACCCGGTTCCAGAGCAAAACTTAGAGTTGTATTACCGAGCGTTAAAGTAGACCCTGTCAGGATATCAATATCCCTATTTGCAAGTGGTCTATCTGGGCTTTGATGAGGCAATGTTGCACCCCAGTCTGGCTTACCCATTGCGACTTGTGCTCCATAAGTACTTTGTAAGTAATTAGCACCACCTGTGTGGTCTGTTTGGCCAGGGTGCCCATGTGATAACACGATGTACTTTATCTGGTTTGGGTCAAGTCCCGCTTTCTCAATACTGGGCACTAAGATGTCTCTTGCCTCTTCCGTGCTATTGAGAGTGTCAATGAGAATTAGCCCCTCGTTTGTTCTAATGACAAAAGCACCTTGGGATGTAGGGCCTAAATACCACATGTTGTCAAAAACTTTTGTGGGCTCAACGGTATAGTTTTCTATCGGCGGCAAGCCAGCACGCTGCCTAGCCAAAGCAGCTCGTTCAGGGCCTGTATTGGAACAAACAAGATCAAACTCCCTTTGTAAATCGTCCCCTATGAACTGCCTAGCATTATTAACTAATCTTTGGGCTTCCAATGATGTGTCAAACTGTTCTACCGTAGGAAAAAGGACTCGTCTTATCCTCTGACCAGAGGCGAAGCTTTGAAAAATAAGCGCCAGACTGATAGCAATTACTATCTGAGCTGCAATGTTTCTAACCATAACTTGCTCCTAATCCCCAGTTTATAGACTATTCTTAATGCGGCTAATCACAAGCCTGAATTTTAGTTAAGTCATCATATCCAGAGGATACAAAGCGGGCAAGAATAAGGAGAGCTTAGGCCACTTAATTTTCTCAACATCCTTATATAGGTCTAGCTGTTTACTTCTCCCTGCTATAGCATTCAAAAACAATTTAACTTTAGATCTTAACTAAGTACCTAGGTACTAGGTTCCAAGGGAGAAAAAGAGATGGAAGTAACTCCTCTAAAATATATAACAAGAATTGCTTTTGCATGCGCAATCACTTTAGTTGTAGCTTGTTCACAACAACCAAATCCTAACCCAGTTCAAATTGATTCGGATGATATTGGAGGTGTTGTTACGAGCACAAACGGCGCAGAAGCGGGTGTTTGGGTAATTGTTCAAACAAATGATCTTGGTACTGGTTTTATCCGAAGCGTAGTTACTAATGATGAGGGACATTATCTTGTCCCCGATCTCCCATCAGCAAACTATGATATTTGGGTAAGAGGTTATGGACTAATTGACTCACCAAAGATGCAAGCTTCACCTGGTCAAAATTTAGATCTTACAGCTGTGGTAGCTCCTAACCCTGCAGCAGCTGCACAATATTACCCAGCCGGATACTGGGCTTCTTTGATAGAAATACCAGGTAAAAACGAGTTTCCAGGTACTGGGCCGCAGGGTAATGGCATATCTACGGGCATGCATAGCCAAGCACAGTGGCTACAGTGGCTAAAAACTGGTAGTTGCTACACCTGTCATCAACTTGGAAATAAAGCTACACGCGAACTATCTGAAGATCTTGGTGAATTTCCAGATTCAATATCAGCATGGGCACGGCGAATTCAATCGGGGCAAGCAGGTGCTGATATGGCTACTCAAAGTGGCCATTTTGGTCAAACTGCATTTTTAGCCATGCTTGCTGATTGGACTGATCGTATTGCAGACGGTGAAATTCCACCAGCACCTCCCCGACCTGAAGGACTTGAACGTAATGTTGTAGTGACATTATGGGATTGGTTAGGAGAGAAAACTTATCTTCATGATCAGATATCTAGTGACCGAAGAAATCCAGAGGTTAATGGCTATGGCCTAATTTATGGGTCTCCGGAACTAAGTACTGACCTTATGCCAGTACTTGATCCAGTTGAAAATACTGTGACAACTATTCCTTTGACTACTAGAGAAGAATTGCCCCCAGCAGCTATGCAAGCAATGTTACAGCCATCACCTTATTGGGGAGATGAGCTAATCTGGCAAAGCACAACAAATGCACACAACCCGATGTTTGATGGGGAAGGACGATTATGGATGACAGCTAAGGTTCGTCCATCTGAAAACCTGGACTTCTGCAAAGAAGGCTCAGATCATCCCTCAGCAGCCGCAACACCCGTTGATTCTGCAGGTCGCCATATTTCCATGTATGACCCTGAAACTGGAGAAATTCATCATATTGCTACATGTTTTCCTACACACCATCTGAATTTTGGCTATGATGAAAATGACACCCTCTGGGCTAATGGCTATGCCAGCTCTGTTGTTGGTTGGATCAACACAAAAATGTGGGATGAGACAGGAGATGAAGAAGCATCTCAGGGTTGGACTGCCTTAGTACTTGATACGAATGGTAACGGTGTACAAGACGAGTATGTTGGTCCGAATGATCCAATTGATCCTGCAAAAGACAAACAGATTAGTGATGCCTTTTATTCCACAACTCCTGCTATAGATGGCTCAATTTGGGGTTCAATTCTAGGTTTTCCCGGAGCAATCGTAAGACTTGACCCAGGAACTAACCCCCCAGAAACAGCCCTTGCTGAACGTTATGAGTTACCCTGGGATGAAGAGACTTCAGCCTTTAATGGATACAGTCCAAGGGGTATGGATATTGACAGAAATGGAGTTGCTTGGATGGGTCTCGGGAGCGGTCATATGGCCAGTTTTGACCGGAGCAAGTGCACTAACCCTTTAAACGGCCCAGAAGCTACTGGGAGACACTGTCCAGAAGGCTGGACATTCTGGGAAGAACCTATACCCCAGTTTAAGAATGTAAGTGATTCTGGAAGCGCTGAGGGTAGCTACTACACTTGGGTTGATCAATTCGATACTCTTGGTTTAGGTGCAAATACACCAATTAATACAGGCAACCAATCTGAAGGTTTGCTTGCCTTAGATGATGGGGAATGGGTTGTTCTTCGTGTGCCCTACCCGATGGGTTTTTATGTAAAAGGAATGGATGGACGCATTGATGACCCAAATCTTGGCTGGAAAGGCAAGGGTGTATGGACTGCATTTGGTTCGCGCGCTCCATTTCATATGGAAACAGGGAAAGGAACGCTACCTCAAGTAGCACACTTTCAGGTTCGTCCAGACCCGCTAGCCAAGTGATTAAGAAGTCAAACAGAATTGGGCACCGAATATCGGTGCCCAATTAGTAAACTATAAAAGAAAAGAAAGACAGTTAAATGTTTATCTGGAATTAAAATTAAATATCAAAAAAACCATCATCAGCTGGCCTAGCTTGGTGACCATCCCAATCCTTAATTGTTCCATCTCTTGCCTGAAGAAACCCAAGCAAACACCCAGGACCACCATCTCTAAGTTGGTGACAACGAACCTTAATAACATCACCAGCAGCTATATAATCATAGGTAACACCAAGCCTTGCCAAACTAACACGATTAGTTGCCTCAAGAGCCCATTCAACTTTCTCGCCATTCTCATCGGTTACCTCAAGAAACACCCAAGAATGAGGGTTTATTAAATGAACCTCATTAACGACACCCTCTAAATCTATAAAGTTCTGAGAATAATTACCGTGAGAATGATGTGCCCAAGAAGGCAAAGAAAAAACCAGCACGGCAGCTCCAAAAATGCAAAACAACCTAGTAAACATACTTAAATCTCCTAACAAGCCCCCAGCATAATAAATGTATTTCTAACCCTTTACCGTCGAATGCCCAAAATTAGCGTACCCGAGGTGGGGGATCTGTCCATTCAATAGTCGAGTTGTGATAGTAATACTCATAACGCAGATTTCTGCCCTCTTCATCGAGAAACCCTAAAGATTGCTGAAAGAAACCTGGCCCCCTAACACCCTCAGGTGCTGTAGCTTCAATAATATAAAGACGATTAAAATGCAGATAAAGGGATGCAAACGTGCGAGATTGATCAGGGTTTGTTAGTTGGATTTGCAAACCCTCTACTAGGTTAGTGAAGTTCCACATAAAATGAGTAACCTCTGCATCTCGTTGTAAATATTGCCAAGCGCCATAGACCATGGACCCTTGGGTATCTACTCTCCAGTAACCAACGCCAGTTGTAAGACTGCCAAGACATGTCTCAGCTCCTTCAGGACATTCAATATCAGCAAGCCTTTCAGCATGTATTCTTTCTGCATCTCTATAATCAACTACCGTCATCGAGTATTGGCCTCGATCACTTTCAGAGCTAAAAATGCGCGCTGGCAGCATCGCACCATATTCGGACTCCCAAGTAGTTTCCTCAATCGTTGGTTCACCTGGAAAATTTAGGAAAAACCCATCTTCATAAGCAGGATACTCAATCCAACCTTGAGCTACCGAGGCCCCGGACAACAAAAACATTGCAATTGAAAGCAAATAAGTAAATTTTGGCATTTATTCTTTCCCCTTTTTGCCTAGGAACGGTATCAGTAAAACTAACAAACGTTCAACTTGTCAGCGGATTCTACCGAGTAAATATGGCCTATGGAACTAATTCATTCCTCAAAGTATTAAAATTAGTGTTCCGGGCCCTACGGCAGCCAAAATTAACAGTCCACCAATAACTGCTATATGAGCTAATGCAAATCTACTTTGCACGAGTCTTTCAGCACCTTCTGCAAAAGCCCAAAAATTGTGGACACGCACAGTCGCAAAAAAAGTAAACACCGCAAGAGAAATAGCAGTTGCTTTAACAAAAATACCAAGAATAAGAAAACCAGAAGCTAATATATGGAATGCAACTATAGTAATTACGGAAAACTGAGGTAATGGTATAGCTGCATCCTCAAATTCTTTTACAGCTTTTTGAAAATAAAGACCTTTGTGAATACCACTGACGAGAAAAACAACACTAAGACAGATTCTCCCAATCAGCAAAGCAAATGATAAAACTGGCTCCTCCATGAATTCTAATCGCTAAAACTATAGTTCTGCTGACCAGTCTTTTTCTTCTATAAGTGTTCGTATTTTATGCAAGAATGCTGCTGAGTAAGAACCATCAACAGCACGATGATCGAAAGACTGAGAAAGAATACCTACAGGTCTAATTGCAATAGAGTCACCAGATGAATCCTCAATAACAATTGGACGTTTTTTAATAGCGTCAATTGAAAGAATACCTACCTGAGGTTGATTGATAATTGCACCAGTAAGTAACGTACCAAAAGAACCATTATTAGAAAGGGTATAAGTACCACCAGAAAGCTCATCCGCTGTTAAATGACCCTCTCGGGCTCTCAAACTAATTTCATGAATACGTCGCGCCAAACCAAGCACAGTAAATCCGTCAGCGTCAGAAATCACAGGTGCCAACAGTCCTTCAAAATGTAAATCAACTGCAATTGATAAATGAATACCTTTGTGCAAAATCAATTCTTCAGCATCGACACTGCCGTTAAGACGTGGAAATTCTCTCAATGCCAAACATGTTGCTCTAGCAATAAATGGCAGGTATGTTAATGAGTAACCATTCTCAGATTTCCATCGTTCTTTGTGAATAGATCTAATTAACTCTACTTCACTAAAATCAACTTCAACTGCCTGCAAAACATGAGGACTTGTAGCTTTAGAACGAACCATATGCTCTGCAGTAATACGTCTAATACGGTCAAATGCAATACGCTCCCCATCACCTAAATTAGGCTGCATAGGTTGTTGTGATGGCCGTGCGGTTGGTTTTGATTTTTGCTTTTCCAAAATAGCCACAACATCATTTCTGGTTATCCTGCCATCTCTACCCGTACCAGAAATTTGCTGAGCATCTAGCTGATATTCAGCTAATAATCTCCGCACCACAGGGGAAAGTTTTAATCTGCTATTTAGTGTTTCATTTTTTAAAGAAACGTTAGTTTTTTGAGGTTTTGATATTTTCGCTGCAGCTTCAGTTTTGGCTGATGATACAGAAGTAATTTTTTCCTCAACTACATTACTTTGCTCAGTAGATTCGCTATTACTATTTTTTATGATCGCAATAACTGTACCTACATCAACAGTTTCCCCTTCTGGAACTAGAAGAGAACCGATAACCCCTTCCGCAGGAGAAGGAATCTCTACTGCTGCTTTATCTGTTTCAACATCTGCAAGAATCTCATCCTTAGAAACTGAATCACCCTCTTTTTTGTGCCATACAGCAACTTTACCTTCAGCGACAGTCTCTCCTAATTGGGGCATCAAGACATTCATAAAAACTAATCCACCAAACCTATTACTCTTTGAACAATACCTTCTGGACTAGGCATAACTGCATCTTCAAGTTCATCAGCTGAAGGCAACGGAATATGTGGCGTTGTGACCCGAATAATTGGGCCATCAAGATTCCAAAATAATTCCTCTGCTACGATAGATGCAATCTCTGCGCCCCAACCACAAAGACGAGGATTTTCTTCTACCGTCACCAAACGACTAGTCCTCTCTACTGAATCTAAAATAGTTTTTGTATCCAAAGGAACCAAAGAACGCACATCTACTATTTCTGCAGAAATTCCATGTTCATTTTGTAAAATTTCTGCTGCATTAAGAGCTCGGGGCACCATAGCTGCAAGGGCTGCTATAGTGACATCAGTTCCTGTTCGTGCAATACGCGCAACCCCTAAAGGCTCAACATGTTCACCATCTGGTACCTCACTCTTTATCGCATAAAGAGATTTTTGTTCAAAAAACATAACGGGATCAGGGTCTCGTACTGAAGCAGCCAATAGGCCTTTAACATCAGCAGAATTAGATGGAGCAACTACTTTTAATCCAGGGATAGCCATTGCCCAATTCTCAATGCTTTGCGAGTGCTGGGCACCAAAACGACTCCCACCACCATTGGCACTTCTTAGTACTAATGGAAAACTGCATTGCCCATCAGTCATATAACGGGTCTTTGCTATCTGGTTAGCAACAAGATCCCAACACACTGCGAAAAAATCCGAAAACATAATCTCTGCTATAGGCCTAAGACCTGTCATTGAGGCGCCCATTGCCGCCCCTATAATTGCTTGTTCCGAAATTGGGGTGTCCTTTACCCTCTCTGGTCCAAACTCATCCAAAAGTCCAGAGGTTGTTTTAAAAACTCCCCCAGCTGCTGCAACATCCTCTCCAAGAAATACAACACTTTTATCACGGCGCATTTCTTGGGCAATTGCTGCACCAACAGCCTCACGATATGTTAGTTCCGCCATGAAGCACCTCCATCCGCCCAAACATCAATAAGCGCAATATCTATTGGCGGAGACGGACTATTTCGAGCCTCCTCAGTTGCAGATTCAATCTCAGCATCACACTGTGACTCAATCTCATTTAACTGGCTTTCTTCTATTCCTAAATCAATTAATCTCTCTCGATACATCGGTATAGGATCCCTATCAAGCCATGCCTGCAATTCCTCATCAGGCCGATATTTACCCGGATCGGCACGAGAATGCCCACCATGGCGATATGTTTTAGCCTCAATAAGAGATGGACCACCACCTTCCCTAGCTTTAGCAAAAACATTGATTGCTGTTTCATAAACAACATCGACATCATTACCATCAATAACAATAGATTCTAGTCCGTAGGCTTCTGCACGATCAGCCGCAGGATTTTCTACAGCTGTAACATCCTTGATAGCTGTATATTCCATGTATAAGTTATTTTCACAAACAAAAATCACAGGCAAATTCCAAATGACAGCAAAATTTAAAGCCTCGTGAAAAGCACCAATATTTGTCGTGCCATCCCCAAAGAAACAAACTGAAACCTGTTCCGTTCCGCGGTACTGAGCCGACCAAGCAGCGCCTGCAGCTACTGGCAAATGTGCACCTATGATAGCGTAGGAACCCATAGCACCATGTTCAACACTAGTCAGATGCATGGATCCACCCTTGCCACGTAGCAAACCACACTCTCGTCCCATAAGCTCACCGAGAATAGATGCCATAGAGACACCGCGAACATATGTATGGTTATGCCCTCGATAAGTACAAAAAGTGTAATCATCAGGTCGCATTGCTGTACCAAATCCAGACGCAACTGCCTCCTGTCCCAATGCTAGATGACTGGTACCTTTAACGAGATTTTGCATAAACAGGTCATAGGCACGTTGTTCCAACACTCGACACTCATACATCGTTCTGTAAAGGCGAATTCTTGTATCAGCATCAATAGTCGCCCCTGCCTTAGAGGCATTGCTAGGCCTATCCTTGCCCGACTTACTAACTTCCTTATTTTTCTTGCTCACAGGGAAAATAATCCTTTATATTCAGAATGATATAAATGCTATTTGTAGCATTTTATCCGACATTAATGCCACTCTCTACTTGCAAAAACTTAATACGTTAGTCCATTGAATGTAACTTCTTGATTTTACCAGTATAAACTGGCCTATAAAAACAAAAAATTATTCTCTATTGCTAAATGGCGACATCTTATAGGCTGTCGTTAATATCAAGAATCAGGTCACCGATTCAAGAAAAGTTATTACTAAAGAGAAAAAACTTACGTATGAATAGTTGCCCTATAAAAACCGTGCATTTCTGAGTCCAAAGTACTAATAAGATATTTTATAAACACAGGGCATTTTTAGATATCTTCTCCCAAGATTTCTGAGAGATGTTCTTTTCCCAAGTCTTCAGTATATTTTGACACTAAAGCAGTAACTATCACGGCTCCTAATCCTGACATAGTCGCTGCTGAGTATGGACTTGTCGCATTAAATTCAAACCAAAGTCCAAAACTTTCTAGCTTAGTATTTATGAACCACTTACTTGAAAACAACCCACTATGGATAAAAACAAAAAGAATAGCGCCAGTCCAAAAACCGGAAATGGCACCCGTACGAGTTACACCTAGCCAAAGCGAACCTAACACCAACGGGCCTGCCAAAGCAGCTGTAAATCCTCCAATTCCAACCCAAACAAGCAAAACTACGTTCATATCAATTACAAACCACGCAAGCGTTGCTGACCCCAAAAGAGTGAGCACAGTAATAACCCGACTGACAATTAATACATTACGATCTAAGACCGCGTCATCTAGATTTTGATGCCAACGAGGTGCAATGCTACGTCTGTAAATATCATTAGCGAAGACTTGTGATGTTGATATCACTAACCCATCTGCTGTGGACATAACCGCTGCCAAAATACCAACTCCTAAAAGCGCTGCAAGCCACGTTGGAAATATTTCAAGAAACAGTGCTGGTAATGCGGTATTGGCACCATTTACGCCTTCAGCAATTAAACTATCTCCTAAAACACCCCTTGCAAGCACTCCTCCCAATGTAATAGCAGGCAAAATTATCCCAAATACAAACGCCAATATTAAGAACCTAGTACGTGCTCTTTCATCTTTAAGTGCCCAAATTTTATTGCCAATATGTGGCAATAAACCAAGTGGAATATGTGCAACAGTAACACTTACATAGGCCCAAATTGATGCCGTAATGGCAGTGCTAGGATTAAACGACCGAAGCAATTTTAGATCTTGTGCACTAAGGTTTTCTAGTAGAGGTTTTAACCCCCCATTACCAACCCCCAAAAGAAACATGACGAAAATTGCTACTGCTAGAATAACCATCAAAAAACCTTGTAGCCCATCCGTCAAAATATCTGCATGAGCTCCACCTAAGGTGACATATCCAAGCAAAACAGAAGTTGTTATAACTAATGCCCAGGTTTGAGAAAGTCCTAGCATCATCTCAAACATAACTAAACCCGCTACAAGCTGTCCAGCCAGATAAAATAGAAGGATCAATGAAAAAACCGCTGCAGAGATGCGCAATATTTCTGATTGGTACCGCTCTCCAAGATATTCTGGTATTGATCTTGTACCAATGCGATTACCATAACGACCAATTGTGCGTTGGCAAATCAATATACCCGTATAAATACCAAGCGGATAAAGGAATGCAATCCATAAGGTTGACATACCATAACTATAGGTAAGCCCTGGTAGACCAAGAAATGTTGCTCCACTTGCTGCTGTGGATGCAAAAGCTAGTGAAAGCACAAAGGGCCCATAGCCCGAACGAGCTGTTGCGTAATCATCTGCATCAATAACTCTTCTACTGCCAACATACCCAAATCCCACCATAACAATGATGTAAAGAATCAAAAATAGCCATGACCATGCGTATAAGTTCATTATCAAAATAATAGTCTCTAAGTACTTTATCTGTTAAGCATTATGAATAGGTTTTCACTACTTTTTGCATATTGAGAAATTTATAATGCTTAAAAAAGGAAATTAAAAAAGAAACTTATATCAAAAAGCATTTTTGACATTTTAAAGACTTAAGCACCTATTGAAACACTGTGGCAAAATACAGACGTACAGACAGCCGCAAAAAAACCATAACCAAATTAAAAGAAGGAATTCAGTTGATTAATGCAGCCATTGTAGGACTGGGATGGTGGGGACAAACGCTTGTTGAGTCCGTCTCTAAGAACAGTAATAAGCTTCGTTTTGCAACAGCTGTTTCTCGTTCTGGATCTGATACAGCCAAAAATTTCTCTGACCTTCATAAAATGAATTTAGTTCAGAACCTTGGAGACGCTCTCGGCGATCCAAATATTGATGCAATCGTGCTTGCCACTCCCCATTCATTACATGCTGAAGAGGTCATTGCGACAGCTGAAGCTGGCAAACATGTCTTCTGCGAGAAACCATTTGCACTTATAAAGTCTGAAGCTGAAGAAGCGGTAGCAGCAACTGAGAAAGCTGGTGTGACGCTAGGCCTTGGATATAACCGCAGGCTTCATCCTGAAATGATCAAACTGCGGGAACGCATAAATTCAGGCGAATTAGGAGAGATTCTTCACTGTGAAGCAAATATGACTTTTCCTAACGCCCTATTTTTATCAGCAGATGCGTGGAGAGCAAGTAAAGAAGAAACTCCCTGTGGAGGGTTAACACCTATGGGTGTACATGCTATTGATGGAATGATTGATCTTTGTGGGGAAATTGATGAAGTATACTGCCAGAGTTTTAACCGTGCAGTGGCGGTAGATGCAGATGACACTACTTCTATGCTATTTCGAATGAAGGAAGGAATGTCAGGGTACTTAAGCACTATGACTGCGACCGGTGGTGGTTTTAGTTTTCATGTCTTCGGCTCAAAGGGACATGTTAGGCTTGAGGGAATGACTCATATTGCTGGTGCTCCCTCAGAGGAAAGACGCAAAAAATGTTTTGGAAACTGCTATTTCAAACCTGTAAAAGGAACTCTGAAACACTGGCAAGCTGAAGAAACTGATATTGTAAAGGCAGTGCTAGAACGTTTTGCAGATGCGGTAAACGGGACTCAACCATTTATGATTTCTGCTAGCGAGATGATTCATGGTGTAGCAGTAACTGAAACGGCAGTACGCTCTGCAGCATCTCATAAAGTTGAGAAAGTCCTATGAAGAATAAATCTCATAAACATTTTGCACACGATAATTTTAAGGAGATGGCATCGTGAGAGAGGGAACACATGGAATGGCGCAGGTGGATTATGAGCAGCGGATGGATATGGACCGCATGCGAAAATACCGCGTATCTAGAATAAAAAAATATATGGATAAATTTGATGTGGAGTGTCTGCTTTTATTTGAAACTGGCAATAAAAGATACTCAACATCTACAGCTGTTGCCTCGCCTGAGGTAGACAACATGGGTCGTTATGCAATTATTCCTCGTGATGGGGACCCGCATATCTTTGGTTTTGGTTCAGAGGTTACTGCTGAAAAACTTTATTGTCCATGGGTTGCGAAAACAACTTTTCCTGCACACGGAACTATGCATGGCGCCTTACCTATGGAATGGAAATGCTATGAAGCATTTTTAAAAGACGTAGATATGGTTCTCGATAACCATGGAATGGACAAAAAGAAAATAAGGATCGGTATTGATATTGTTGAATCTCAGATCATTCTTGCGCTTCTAGAAAATGGATACAACATAACGGATGGGCAAGGAGTTATGCAGTCTGCTAGGGCAATAAAAAATGAAGATGAAATTATGTGTCTTAAGCACGGTGCAGCTATTGTTGATGGTGCCTTCCATAAAATCGCTCAAACCATTGCACCGGGAATGAAAGAAAATGATCTTCAAGCTGTTGCTTCACATGAGATGCACCGACTAGGTGCTCAGTGGGTTCATAATGTTCAAGTTACCTCTGGTAATAGAACTCACCCGCATCCGCATCTAAGCTCTGACCGATTAATACAACCAGGTGATATGATTTTTATGGATATCGTCTGCATGTATAACGGATACCATACCTGCGTCTATCGTTGTTTTTGTTGTGGCAAACCCAGTCAGAAACAAAAAGATATCCACCAACGTTGTCTGGAATATCAACTTGCTGGTATTGAAGCTACTAAACCCGGCCTTACAAGTGCAGACATCGCTACCGTGTGGCCTGACGCCAAAAAAATGGGAGCCAAAAATGAGATGGAAATCTTTGGTTTGCAGTATGGTCACGGTATTGGAGTTGGTCTCTGGGAGTTTCCGATTATCTCGCGTGCTTATAGTATTGATCATCCAGTAGAAATTGAACCTGGAATGGTATTTGCCCTAGAAACCTATGCAGGTGTCGGATATGACGGGGTTCGCCTTGAAGATGAGGTAGTAGTAACTGAAACAGGTGTTGAAGTAATCACAAAATTCCCAACCAATGAATTGTTCGGTTGTGGTATGAATTACTAAAGGAAACACTATGGAAAAACTTAACATTGCTCTGATTCCAGGAGATGGAATTGGAACAGAAGTCATGCCAGAAGGAGTTCGTGTTTTAGAAGCCGCGGGCAGCAAACACGGCATAGAGTTCAATTGGAAGGAATTCGACTGGTCTTGTGAAAGATATCTTGAGACAGGTTCGATGATGCCTGAGGATGGAATAGAACAGCTACGGGCATTTGACGCTATATACCTAGGAGCTGTTGGTTTCCCAACAGTAGCCGACCACGTATCACTATGGGGGCTTTTGATCCCTATCCGACGTGAGTTTGATCAATACATAAATCTGAGGCCCGTACGCTTATTTGAAGGTGTGCCATGCCCACTTGCAGGAAAAGTAGCAGGTGATATTGATTTCTATGTTGTACGAGAAAATGTTGAAGGCGAATATTCCGCAATTGGAGGTATTCAATATGAAGGAACTGAAAATGAAGTTGTAGTACAACAGAATGTTTTTACCCGACGGGGAGTTGATCGTGTCCAGAAATATGCCTTCGAGTTAGCTAATTCTAGACCAGCCAAACATCTCACTTCTGCAACAAAATCTAATGGCATTATTCATTCAATGCCTTATTGGGATAACCGACTTAAAGAAATGAGCAAAAACTACCCAGATGTTAAGGTTGACCAATTCCATATAGATATTCTGACAGCAAATTTTGTACGTATGCCAGAGCACTTTGATACTGTTGTTGGTAGTAATCTTTTTGGAGATATTCTTTCAGATTTAGGTCCAGCCTGCACAGGTACAATTGCTATTGCGCCATCTGCAAACATGAATCCGGAAAAAGAATATCCCTCAATGTTTGAGCCAGTACACGGCTCTGCCCCAGATATTGCTGGGCAGGGAATATCCAACCCTATAGGCACAATCTGGGCTGGTGCTATGATGCTGCAACATCTAGGGTATCAAGGTGCTCATGACGACATCATGACAGCAATAGAAGCAGTATTGCGTGAAGGTGATTGCTTAACACGAGATATGGGTGGAAGCGCAAATACAAAAGAGCTTGGTAATGCTATTGAAATGGCAATTTAGCTAAGCTTACTGTGCTAAAAATACTAAAATATTTTTACGCTATTACAGCAGTTATGCTGCTTAGCCCCGGATTAGTAATTGGGCAGTCTAGTTCATACCCTGATATTTTATTCATTTCGATTGACGATCTAAATGATTGGGTAGGACCACTTGGAGGGCATCCACAGGCCCAAACTCCTAATATGGATAGATTAGCTGAACGTGGCATTACTTTTACCAATGCCAGATCACCAGCCGTAATTTGCAACCCTTCCCGTACAGCAATGATGACAGGACTTCTACCTTCAACAACTGGTCTCTACATGAACCAACCTGACTGGCGTTCACTTGAACAATATCAAGAAATAAGAACTATACCTAGTTACTTCCGTGATGCTGGATATCATACAGTTGGAGCTGGAAAACTTTTTCATAGTTCTACTTACAATACACCTGCTTACTATGGTTTTAATGATACAACAGCCTGGGATCTCTACTATCCCTCCTTAGAACGTCAACTTCCAGATGAAATCCGACCACATGATAGACCTGCTAATGGAAACCCATTCTCTGAGCTATTTGATTGGGGGACGGTGACAGCAGATGATCGTGCCACAGGCGATGGCCAGGTCATTGCTTGGTCGGCTGATCGAATCAAAGAATCAAATACGTCACCCAGATTTAACGCTGTAGGCATTTATCGTCCCCACTTACCGTGGTATTTGCCCAAAGAATATTTTGATTTATATCCCTTAGATAAAGTAGAGCTCCCGCCATTTCTTGAAGAGGATTTAGACGATTTACCTGACTATGCAACACGACCCCTAGAGCGGTCAGGAATTTATATGCCTGCTATGGAAATACATGATTGGTTTATAGACACAGGGTTGTGGAAAGAAGGCGTTCAGGCATACCTAGCTAGTATTAGTTTCGCAGACGCCATGCTAGGTCGTATTCTTGATGCTTTAGAACAAAGTGGCCGCCAACAAAATACTATAATCATCTTATGGTCTGACCATGGTTTTCATTTAGGAGAAAAACATCGGTGGCGAAAACACACTCTCTGGAATGAATCTACTCGTGTCCCGCTAATTATTGTTGCTCCTGAAATTGCACTACCGGGTAGTAGCTCTAATGCTACTGTTTCACTTATGGATATCTACCCCACCCTGACAGAACTCGCTGGTTTAAATACACCTACTCATATTCAGGGTAGTAGCTTAGTACCCATTCTAAGAAACCCCTCTTTAGAGAGTAATCGATCAGTAATAACGACCCATGGATATTCGAATCATGCAGTCACTCAAGGACGTTATCGCTACATAAAGTACTCTGACGGATCAGAAGAACTCTATGATATAGAGACAGACCCAAATGAGTGGTTCAATAGGGCAAGTGACCCGCAGTTTTTAGAGATAAAAGAGTCTCTAATTTTAGAATTACCCGAATATAACGCCCCGGATGCTAGGGGGGGAGATAGTCCAGGTAATTAGCGTTATAAGTTCCAAATGACCTCTACTGAATCAGCATGTCATACATACCCTCTACATTAAGAGTGCGATGAGTATCATAGTTTATCCAGTCAGAATATGGCTCCATTAAAATGGACGCCTGCATATCTTCTAAAGATTGACCCGCCGCAATACCTTCTGCTACCTGTTCCCTCATTTCCTCTAGATAATGCCTGAAAGCAGTAACATCGGATTTATCACCTACAACTCCGTGACCACCAGATGCTGTTTCATAATCTAACTGTTCTGCCATGCGGATAGCATTAAGCCATGAATCAAGCATACCGCTACCTTGAGTCATCCGATTATTCACAAACAAAGTTCTAAAAGGAACCCTACCCAGACTAATCCAATCCACAACAAAAATGGAGCTTGGATCAACAAATCTAATGATGCTCATATCATCAGTATGGGACATATTTCCTGTGTGAATAAGCTCAACACTCTTGCCGCCCAAAGTAACTATTAATCGATCTCTATAAGTTATACCTGGTGGTACTACGTCTTTGAGAGCCCCCCGTGTCGCCTCCGCTCCATTAATTACACCGTTAGCATCTTCATCAAACAAAGCAAACTGAGCACCATAAAATCCACTTGCTTCTGATTCCTCTAACTGACCATTACCATTGGAATCCATCCCTTGTGCATCTGATGGTAGAGTAGTATCCGCAGGAGGCATGGCGAGTTGACCAATCATATTTTCGTGGCCCACAAACTGTGCTGTTTCTTCAAACACCCCCCCACCGCTTGCGTGGTCCCAGTGATGATGGCTATAAAGAACATATCGTACTGGAAGCCCAAATCTGGAATCTAATTCAGCCTTCAACCAAGTAGAAAAACTAGTATTAATAGGATCAGACAAAATAATCCCTTCATCTGTCACAAGAAAAACGGTGTAATGCCCACCGTTCTGAGCTCGATAAAGATCGTCGCCGATTTCTATAATTGACCTCTCTGGTCCCTCTTCAGCACTTTCATCTTGGGCACCAGCACAGGCCGCCAAAATAAAAGCAATAATTAAACCAAACCCATACCGCATAAAAGACTTATTATTCATTTTTAATTCTCCCAGATCGGGGTTCATAGTCTACCTATCAGTATACTATGAGTAATGATAGCTAACTCACATTAGGACAGAAGAATGGGCCAAGCAATCTATTTCATCTTTTTTATTACTTTACTGACACTATCTTGCGGTAAAACTAGTTTTGCTCAGTTTGGCACAGGTAGCCCTGTCGATGTAACTTCAATAGAAAATGGACCTGCTCCAATAAGAGATCTCTCAGGTGTATGGACAAGACTACGTCCTGAAGGCAAGTTCTACAGTAACTCAACCTGGACTCCTGATCCTCCTATGGTTACATCATGGGGACAAGAGAGGTTCTCTGAATCAAGAGACTCTAATGCTGGAAGTTACTCTCTTTCTGAGACTAACGACCCTGTTTTAACTCGTTGCTATCCACCTGGCGTACCACGAGTTTACTTTCATCCATATCCTTTTGAGGTAATCTATACGGAAAAACAAATGATCATTTTGTATGAATATGATCACACCATAAGACGTGTTTACACAGATGGACGCATGCACCCTGAAGACTCAGTTCCACTCTGGCAAGGGCACTCTATTGGAGAATGGAAAAATGAAAGTACTTTTGTTATCACAACCGTTAGCATTGATGAAAGAACTTGGCTTGACAGATCCGGCTATCAACACAGCGATCAACTCAGGGTTACTGAAGTATTTAGACGTATAGATAATCTTCACTTAGAAATAGATATTATTATGGAAGATGAAATTGCTTTAACTGAACCATGGATTGCGGAAACACTTTACTATCGACTGGCACCCCCACATTGGGAGTTAAGTGAAATCAGTTGCTCTGGTGATTACTTAGATTTTAGTCAGTTTGAAAGCTTTCTAGAGAACCCCTCGAACTAAGCATAAGTTTTTATTTTTACTAGAAACGAAAAGTTCTACTATATTTAATGCTAAATTCTGCTGCACGTCGTTTCAGCCCTCGAAAAACTGCTTGTGCATCTGACTCATGATTTAAAACAATATAGAGATCCTCTCCTGGTTGCCTATTCCAACGTAAACGACTATTTATTCCTGCAGTTTTCGAAACATTGTCATATTGAATCAAATTCATCCATGACCATCTGACATCAAGTGCTAAATTAATACGCGTTTGTATAACACGTGTTGAAAAGTTGCCAACAGGTAATGAAATATCGTTATATTGATAACTAGCTCCAACAAACCAACGACTACTTGGTCTCCAATTAAATCCGCCCTCAATAACTGAACGCTTACCATTATAAAAATCACCTTCACCTAGTAAAAAAATCGGTTCCAAAGTCCTTTCCGGCGCACCCTCAAATTCCAGTTCGTAACTTTTGTATTCGTAATCCCCGGGTGGAATTACAATGCCATCAGAAATCTCAAATGGCTCAATCAAAACATCCCTTTGATATCTATACATTGTGCTATATGTATCACCACTATGTGTTTCTACCCTGACTGGTCTAGAAAAAAAATTTTCAGTTTCAATACTCCCGGTTTTGTCATTACGAAATTTTTCGTATGCTCCAAAAATCATAATGACTCTCATCCAAGGATGATTATCTGGACGATATCTGTATCCACCCCATACTCTCTGGCGCTCAAACCCTGATCGATTAACAAAACCGAGAGCAGGTTTAAAGTTATCTTCTATTACCTCGTATTCATATCTAGTAAAAAAGCCTACTGTTGAAGGTAACTCAATCTCCATTCCCCAAGCAGATTGATCTTCGGTAATGCCGTAACTATCAGATTGTTGATACCAAGAGGCAGCTTGAAGTGTACGTCCAGATGGTAATGCAGTATTGCGATAACGAAAATCCACGCCTGCCATTGAGTTATCTAAATTTGACCTTGGGTCACCATCTGTGAAAATCATACCAACCGTTGATTCTTGTAAGATGTTAGCAGACATTCTTGCAACCAAAAGATCTGTCTCAGCGATGAATTCATCTTCACCCTGGTAACCTGCCTGTTCAACTGCAAGTACACCTATGTTTAATGGTCCTGCACGTCCAGTTATTTTCCCTCCTATATTTAAATCCACAGGATTACCGGCATCACTCAAGCCAATTCTTCGAGAGAAAAATGGAATTCCACTCCTACCTCTACCACCAAAATTTCTCTGAACTGGCCCAAAATCAAAAATATCACTGTCTTGGAGAAAAAAATCTCGCTTTTCAGGAAAAAACAAAGAAAATCGAGTGAGATTTACTTGCCTGTCATCTACTTCAGTAGCAGAGAAATCAGTATTAAAAGTTAAAACACCTGTTAACGACGGAGTGAAGTTATAAAAAATGTCTAAAGCAGGGTCAGTCTCAGTACCATCCTCTGATCCAACATAATCCTTGTTACTAGACAAACTAATAGAAGGAACAACATCCAAGCCCAATCCCTGCTGTAGCCCTGAAAACCCACTAAGAATTCCAGCGGAACCAGGGTTAATTGCTCTATCAAATGAAGTCCATGCCATTTTTTCATTTTTTCGAGGAATAGCTCGACCTATGGTAAAACCCCAATCTGGATTTTGCGGATTAAAATTTAAAGTCTTAAATGGGATTGCAATTTCGCTACTCCACCCTTGTTCATTTATCTTGCTCTCGGCATACCAGATGCCATCCCAATCTTGATTAACACGAACTGGACCTTCAAAAACCCCATCAAACCTTACGCCATTGGGGTTAATCTCAAACTTGTACCCAGATCGCATACTATTGAATGGATCAATGATTAACTCAATACGATCATCGCTTGCCACTGATTGGTCCTGAATCAACTGGCGAGCTGCGATTTCACCAGGCTCGCTATCAAAAAGTCGCGCACCTATATATAGATTTTCATTGTCATACAGGAAATAGAACTCAGACTTTTCGCTTGCCACTCCATGATCAACAGGGTCATATTGATGTAAATCGTTAATAACGAAAGCATTATTCCAAACACTTTCATCTAGCACTCCATCAAGTGTAGGCGCGGTTGGAGTTCTAACTATATTTGCAATTTTTCGACTATCTTGACTCTGGGCATTAAAGGTAATACCTAGAATTAAAAGACAAATAGCAGAGAATCCTCTTAGCATATTTTTAAATTGCAATTTAAATTTCTTTATGAGCAAAGCAATATCCATCCATGCAACCACATACTCAAATTACAGAAATTAAAAATGTAGCGCTTATCAAGCAAATAACTAGTTGAATTAGACCCAGGAACTACAAATTTCCTGAAAAATGTTCCACTTATCTGGATTTAAACAGAGTCTATATCTAGATGGAATAGAGATTTATGAAGATTATTTTATTGTTATATAGATGGGATATTATTTAAAAAACCAAGGTCAAGACTTTTATTGTTATCCTTTAGGTTATCTGCTAAGTCAGACAAAACTCCAACTATTTCGTAATTATAGCCTCCATATTTAAAGTTAGCTTTACACTTTTTTAAAATATCAGCACGGCTCAATGGTGAATTAATCCCCCCACGCAAATAGGGCTGCGTTTCTTCCACCTCTCTTCCGTCACGCAAAGTAGCGCAAATAGTACCTGTATAATTTTTAGGATATTCATCATTAGGATCAATTTCATAACTCACTTTCCGTGCCAAGTTAATAACAGCCTTATCTTGAACAACGTCTTCTGTAAATTCTGCTAGTCCTGCAGACTCTGTCAAAAACCCTACTGCAACACAATAGGGTGTACTGAACTTTGCAGCGTATGCGTTTGATGGCATCTGTTTATCTGCTAACGGTTCCCATAACCGGTGAACCGTCCCCTCGCCAACTTTACATTTCAACGAAACCACATCATCGATAGATACTTTTTTAGACAGACGCGCTGCACAATCAACAAAAGGCTGCGTCATCGTGCCACATGCATAAGGCTTGAAAGCTATACGCTCTGCCCACCAATCTTGGCCTAGATTATCCGTTAAAAGTGAATAGTCATGATTTTCGGACGAGGAAAAACCGAACATTAATCCATGGCGACCCTCATAAACTGTTCTTGGCCCTGTAAATCCAGAAAGCGCCATTGCCGTAGCTCGAAGTCCATTCTGAGCAGCCCAACCAGCATGCATACGTTTGGTCCATGTTCCATCGGCAAGGTACTCAATAATTCCACTAGCCATACTTCCTGCAATACCTGCCGAGTTAACTTGTGCATTTCTAGTTAAATTACAGGCAGCAGATACACCAGCTGTGGCGCCCATTGTTCCCAAGACACCAGTAGGATGGAATCCAGCAGAGTGCACCCCTTTTTGAACTACGAGTCCAAGGCGACACATAACCTCAATCCCTACAGCAAGTCCTTTTAATACTTGCTGGCCAGTTAGTTGATATGATTGAGCAGCAGCTAAAAGTGCAGGCACAATGACAGCACCAGAATGAACTGGACAGCCTTCAAATGTATTATCAAAATCTTCACCATGAGCAGCTGTACCATTAATCATTGCAGCACTTGGTGCATCTAATTTCAGGTTAGAACCTAATACAGTACATGGACCATCTGCTGTCCATGAATTACGAAGCGCAGTTACATAATCTGTGTTGCATGCTGCGACACTTAGCCCCACTGTATCAATAAGCGTATCCGCACAAGCCTGAACAACCTCACTAGGCAGTTCTTCCGTATCAATAGTTTCTACCCAATCAGCTATTACTTGTGAAACTGAAGAATTACTCATACAGATTCTTTTAAATTATCTGTTTGTAAGTTTCTGAAAATTTGCCAGCTACGTGCAACCAGAGAACCAGCAATAAATAAAGCGGCTACAATTAAAAGACCTAGTGAGATGGAATCTTCCCAAAAAATCCCGTGATCCCCACCAGATAGAACTAATGAACGCCTGTAGTTTGATTCAACCAAATACCCTAAAACTACTCCAAGTACAGTAGGTAAAAATGGAAACCCCATAAAGCGCATAAGAAATCCTATTGCGCCTGCCACCAACACTAATCCAATGTCAAATAGAC
>PBDA01000027.1 GCA_002718345.1 Rhodospirillaceae bacterium | reverse complement strand
TAAGATTGTGTGTTCCCATTGTGCTGAAAGGGAGTGGTCTTTTGTTACCACCGTCCAACCATCGCTCAAAAGTTTAACATTACGTTTTCCTGCATTTATCATTGGTTCTACAGTAAGAGTCATGCCCTCCAAAAGTTCTCCGCCTGTATTTGGTTTTCCATAATGCAATACTTGCGGGTCTTCATGGAATCCTTTGCCAATACCATGCCCACAATACTCTCTCACTATGGAAAACCTATTTTTTTCAACATGGCTTTGCACAGCAGCGCCTATATCACCTAAATGCTTTCCAGCACGAATCTGTTTTATACCGTGCCACATTGCCTCATAGCAGACGCGGGCTAATCGTTCAGCTAAAACAGTAGGTTTTCCAACTTGAAACATACGGCTAGTGTCACCGTGAAATTCATCTTTTATTACAGTAATGTCTATATTTATAGAGTCTCCGTTTTTTAGTATTCGGTCTCCTGGAATGCCGTGACAAACCACATGGTTAACAGAAGTACATATTGATTTGGGAAACCCTCTGTAGTTCAGAGGAGCGGGAATAGCTTCAAGTTTATCTACAATATATTGATGACAAATACGGTCTAGTTCCCCTGTTGAAATGCCTGGCTTAACGTGCTCACTAATCATATCTAAGACATCTGCAGCTAATCTGCCTGCTATTCTCATTTTGGCCTGCTCATCTGGAGTTTTTATTGTTACGCTCATCGATGGAATATGCTCTTTGTTGTATTTTGGAATAGAATGGGTTTGAAACAAACGCCGCCAGACCCATAATCGGAGCTAGCTTGATTGTTGCAACTACGCTCATATGGTATAAAGCGCGCGCCGTAGAGGCAATTAACTACACACACGTGCCAATACTTGCAGCTGGGTGCCCATTTAGAAAAAGGGTTGCTTGCAAGGGCTACGTGGAGGATTAACCCAAGAAAAGGAGCTTCCATGACCGACGTATCCATGCGCCGGATGCTAGAGGCGGGGGTGCATTTTGGTCACCAAACCCGCTTCTGGAACCCAAAAATGGCACCGTACATTTTTGGAGAAAGAAATCGCATTCATATTATTAATTTAGAGAAAACTCTTCCACTTTATATTGAAGCAACAGAGTTTGCGCGCAAACTTATTGCTGATGGCGGAAAAATTTTGTTTGTAGGGTCTAAACGTGCAGCAAGACAAGCTGTTACTGAAGAAGCTATGCGTTGTGGTATGCCTTATGTCAGCCATAGGTGGCTTGGGGGCATGCTTACAAACTTTAAAACAATAAGGCAATCGATAAGGCGGCTAAGAGATTTAGAAGAATTAACTTCGGAAGGTGCTGGAGGAGATTTTACAAAGAAAGAAGTTCTTGGCTTAGTTCGTGAGAGGGATAAGCTAGAAAGGGCTCTGGGCGGCATTAAGGAAATGGATTCATTGCCTGATGCGGTATTCATCGTTGATGTTGGCCATGAAGAAATAGCTGTAAGGGAAGCTAGAAAGTTAGGTATACCGGTAATTGCAGTTGTAGATACAAATTCCTCTCCAGAAATGGTTGATTATCTAATTCCTGGAAATGATGATGCTATGAGAGCTATACAACTATATTCTCAGGGTATCGCTGATGCAGTTTTAACTGGGAAGGAATCTATCCCCGAAATACCGACAGGGGATGATGAATTCGTTGAGTTGGATGAAGAGGGAAATCCTAAAGTCGAACAACCTAAAGGCCCAATTGGTAAAAAAACTAGAAAAAAACGATCGACTAAGAAGGCAATCATCAAGAAAAAGCGGACTGCTAAGGTTACCGTCGAAGAGCCGGAATCTGCTTCGGAGCCGGAATCTGCTTCGGAGCCGGAATCTGCTTCGGAGCCGGAATCTGCATCAGAGCCGGAATCTGCTTCGGAGCCGGAATCTGCATCAGAGCCGGAATCTACCCCAGAGCCGGAATCTGCTTCAGAGCTCGCAGAACCTCAAGAAGCTAAAAAGACAAAAAAACGTAAAAAGAAAGCTGCTTCAAAGGTTAAGAGTGCAGAAGCAAAAACAAAAGGTCAGGATGACTAAGTTGACCATCTTATGTGGATAAAGGATTAGCGATGACTATAACAGCAACATTGGTTAAAGAGCTTCGTGAGCGCACAGGTGCTGGAATGATGGATTGCAAGAGAGCCCTTGTTGAGGAAGGTGGCGATCTTGAAAAAGCTGCTGAATTGTTGAGAAAAGCAGGACAAGCCAAGGCCGATAAAAAATCTTCACGTGTTGCAGCTGAAGGTTTAGTGTTGATTAAAGGACAAAGTAGTGAAGGTCGCCACATTATCTTGGAGGTTAACTCAGAGACTGATTTTGTTGCCAAGGATGAAAATTTTTCTCAATTTGCCGAGCTTGTTGCTCAGACTGCATTAGCTAAGAGTTCCGTTTCTGATATAGAGGAGCTTATGACTTTAGAGGTTGAAGGAGAAACTCTTGAGGGGCTACGTCTCGAGTTAGTCACCAAAATTGGTGAAAATATTTCTGTTAGGCGTTTTGAAATACTAGATTCTGATGGGTTGGTAGGTGCCTACACTCATATGGGCCGGATTGGCGTCTTGGTTGAGTTAGATGGCGGTACTGTAGATATTGCAAGAGATATGGCGATGCAAATTGCTGCAACTGCACCAGAGTATGTAAGCGCTGATGATGTTCCTCAGGAGGAACTTGCTAAGGAAAGAGAAATACTTGTTGCTCAGGCGATGGGCGAAGGGAAACCACCAGAAATTGTTGAAAAAATGGTTGAGGGTCGTTTACGAAAACATCTCGACGAAATGACTTTACTGGGCCAGCCTTTTGTTAAAGATTCTGACCAGAAAATACGCGATTTATTAATTGAGAATAAGGCAACTGTTAAAAGGTTTTTGCGTTATGAGGTAGGGGAAGGGATTGAAAAGCGGAAAGATGATTTTGTGCAAGAGGTAATGGCGCAAGCATCTCAAAGTGGTTAAATACTTTTCTAACTAAGCCTATTTCGTTGGATTACCATAAATGAGAAAGGGGTTAGAGAGACGTGGGACATAGTGCACCCATCTATAAAAAAATTCTCCTCAAGATTAGTGGAGAAGCACTTATGGGTTCGGCTGATTATGGTATTGACCCTTTAGTGATAAAAAGGGTAGCTGCTGAGATAACTAAGGTTCATGATCTCGGGGTTCAGATTGGTCTTGTAATTGGTGGGGGGAATATCTTTCGCGGAGTTGGGCTCTCTCAATCTGGTATTGATCGTGTCACTGGTGATCAAATGGGGATGTTAGCAACTGTTATGAATGCGCTTGCAATGCAGGATGCGTTGGAACGCAATGGTACCGTCTCTAGAGTTATGTCTGCGCTTCAGATTAATGACGTATGCGAGGATTATATTCGTCGTCGAGCTGTACGGCATCTTGAAAAAAATCGAGTGGTTATTTTAGCTTCTGGCACAGGCAACCCGTTCTTCACTACAGATACAGCTGCGAGCCTCCGTGCTATAGAAATAGGGGCAGACGTTTTAATTAAAGCTACAAAGGTAGATGGTGTCTATTCAGCTGATCCCGTGAGAGACTCTAATGCAATTCGTTTTTCAGAACTATCATTTGATCAAGTTCTTGATCAAAAATTGAACGTAATGGATGCGACTGCAATTGTTATGTGTAGGGATAATGACCTTCCTCTTGTGGTTTTTGGTATGAATAATGAAGGTGACTTGCTGAATTTGATTTCTGGGGGGCAGGTGGGTACTTCGGTTAAAAACAGAAAGCCATCTTCTGGAGCTGATAATGATTGATGAGCTTCAGCGTGATGGAGAGTTGCGTATGAGAAAGAGTGTAGAGGCTCTTAAAGAAGAGTTTTCTAGGCTTCGAACTGGTAGAGCCCATGTTGGCCTCCTCGAGCATATTACAGTCGAATATTATGGCTCTGAAGTTCCTATATCGCAGACAGCAACCATAGCCGTTGAAGACGCTCGAACACTGCTTGTGACGCCATGGGAGAAGCAGATGGTCCCTGTAGTTGAAAAGGCAATTATTACCTCAGATCTCGGTCTAACGCCCGCAACTGCTGGAACAGCAATTCGTGTGCCTCTTCCTCCTATGACCGAAGAACGTCGAAAAGAGATGGTTAAAGTAGTTCGCGGAGAAACTGAGGCTGGTCGGGTAGCTATTAGAAATATTCGGCGTGATGTTCTTGGGGATGTAAAAGACCTTCTTAAGGAGAAGATGATTACTTTAGATGATGAGCATAAAGCCCATGAAGAAGTGCAAAAAATTACTGACAACTATATCAGTCAAATGGAAGCTCTTTTGGCTGAGAAAGAAAAGGAAATAATGGATTTCTGATGGCTGTTTCACTGCAAACAAAAATTGTAAACACAGTTCCAGACCATTTGGCTGTAATTATGGATGGAAATGGTCGCTGGGCTAAACAAAGAAATTTGGTGCGGCAAGCAGGACATCGGGCTGGGATCAAATCCGTAAGAATGATCATTGAGCAGTGTGCCAAACAAGGCGTAAATTACCTGACATTATTCACGTTTTCGAGCGAAAACTGGAAAAGACCTGACGATGAGATCAGGGGTTTAATGTCTCTATTTATGGAGGCGTTAAATAAAGAAGTTGCAGAACTTGATCAAAACGGAATTCAGCTTAAATTCATTGGGGAAACTAACTTATTGAATCCTGCATTCAAGAAGACCATGGATGAAGCAGAAGCACGCACTTGTAAAAATAAAGGTATGACATTGACCCTAGCAGTTGCTTATGGAGGACGAGCAGATTTGGTTAGTGCTGCAAGACGGTTGGCTCATGAAGTTTCTATTGGGAAAATAGAGCCAGATCAGGTGGATCAGAAACGGTTTGCCGGTGTGCTTGAGATGGGGCAGCTTCCAGATGTCGATTTGCTGATTCGTACTGGGGGAGAACGTCGAGTAAGCAATTTTCTTTTGTGGAGCCTTGCTTACAGTGAGTTATATTTTTCTGACGCTCTTTGGCCAGATTTTCAAAGCCAAGATCTTTTAAAAGCATTTGATTTCTATGCAAGCCGGCAACGAAGATTTGGGCGTACCGGAGAGCAGGTAGAGGCTTCGCCTTGATAATGATTCGATTGTTAACCGCAATTGTGCTTGCGGGTGGCATTATCCTGACACTCTTGTTTGCCTCAACGTCTATTTTTGTTTTGATCACAGGTCTTTTCTGGTTAGGTGGCGCCTGGGAATGGTCGGGTTTAGTGCGGTTGAAGGGCATTAAGAGAGTTTTATATACATTTTTCGTGGCTATATTAATGTTTGTATTAGTAGTTGTTAATCAAGTACAGGGCTGGTTGTCTTTAGTTACAAGTGTTGCTCTTATTTGGTGGATGATTGCATGTTTACTTCTCTTTGTACGACCACATTTAATTCCACTTTCGCTAGTAGCAATTACTGGTCCTTTTGTTTTGCTCCCATCATGGTTTTTATTAGTGTATTTTCATCAGAATTTGACTGTTGGAATTGAGCTGATTTTATGTATGTTGTTCATCGTTTGGGCAGCAGATGTCGGAGCTTTTTTTGCTGGGACTTTTTGGGGCAAAGTAAAACTTGCCCCCCAAATTAGTCCTGGAAAAACCTGGGAGGGTTTTATTGGCGGAATAGGATTAGCTGTCTTGGTTGCATTTTTTGCAAGTTATTTATTTGAAATACCAAGAGTTCCATTTATGACGATAGCTATAGCAACGGCGATGGCTTCTGTTGTTGGCGATCTTTCTGTTAGTTTATTTAAACGTAATGTTGGTCTCAAAAATAGCGGTAATATCTTGCCTGGTCATGGCGGGATATTGGATAGAATCGATAGTCTAACTCCTGCTATCCCAGTATTTGCTTTTGGTTTGACCGTTTCGGGAATATCTGTCTGATTGAATTTCGAACTTTTCAGTACCTCTGTTGTCTAAGAGAAATAATTTCAAGACTTTGGTAAGAGGCTCTATCGAGGTAAAATATTCACCTAGGTAGTTTTTTCAGCTAACGGCAAGCCTGAATGGGGTCTACATGACCGAAGTATTTTTTGCACTTTTTTCTTTTATTGTTGCTATCGGCGTGCTCGTTTCTGTGCATGAGTACGGACATTTTTGGGTTGCTCGTAAATTAGGTTTTAAGGTTCTTAGATTCTCTGTTGGTTTTGGTAAGCCTTTACTGCGATGGAAAGGTGGTCCTGTTAAGTATCCTGCCGCCAATTCAGCAAAAGATGTATCTGTCACTTCGATAGAGTCAGAAGGCCCTGAGTATTGGTTATCTAGTATTCCTCTTGGAGGGTATGTAAAGCTACTTGATGAACGTGAAGGATCAGTACCAGATTCTGAGCGACATCTAGCTTTTAACCAACGTCCAGTTTTGGACCGGATCTGGGTATTGTTAGCAGGTCCTGGTTTTAATTTTTTGTTTGCTATTTTTGTCTATTGGGCAATGTTTGTTAGTGGCGTTCCCGGGACAAAGACAATTGTTGGATTCGTAGCAGAGGATTCTGTTGCAGAAAACGCTGGAATGATGGCTAACGATGAAATTCTGACAGTAGGTGGACAAGATGTCCAAACTTGGGATGCAGCAATATTGGTGATTCTAGATGAGCTGTTAAGAGATGGTTTAATTGATATGACTGTGCAGAATGATCAAAACCAGTCGCGATTTTTAGAATTAGATGTGCGAGGGAGAGAGGCGGAATTAACGGAACCAGACGCATTATGGGAAGGTCTTGGGTTTGAGCCAGGGCCAATTTTGCCTCCTGTTTTGGGTGAAATTAGTAATGATGGAGCAGCTGCACAGGCTGGGCTTATTGCAGGGGATAAAATAATTTCAGCAGATGGGGAACTGATTTACAGTTGGTTTAGTTGGGTTGAATATGTCCGAGATAGGCCAGGGCAGACAGTTACGGTAGTAACAGAGCGTGCTGGATCTCAGCGCATTAGTGATTTGACGATTGGTTATGCTCAAGATGGTGGTGAAACTATTGGTAGGATTGGTGCTGGGGTGGATCCAGATTTGGCCCAGATAACCTTTGAAAGAGCTTATGTTGAGCAACGGTTTGGTGTATTAGAGGGTCTGCCAAAGGGAATACAGAAGACATGGGAGATGAGCGCTTTAACAATTCGAATGCTTTTTCACATGTTCACTGGGGATGTTTCTGTGCGCAATATTAGCGGGCCTTTAAATATAGCGGCCTTTGCTGGAGACAGTGCACGTGCTGGTTTAACAACATTTCTTGGGTTTTTAGCCATAGTGAGTATTAGTTTGGGGATCTTGAATTTATTGCCTATTCCCTTGTTGGATGGAGGTCAAATAGTTTATCAGTTGATAGAACTAGTTAAGGGTTCACCCGTGTCAGAACGCGCTATGTTGTTAGGGCAAAATGTTGGTATTTTTCTTCTTTTTTTATTAATGAGCTTTGCGTTCTATAACGACCTTTCTAGGATATTCGGTTGATGCTTAATAGCCATAAAAAAATACCCGCAATTTTTCCTCTTTTGTTATTGTTAAGTTCGGTAGCCCATTCACAAACTGATGATTCGTGGGTTGTACGTAATTTTCGTGTTGAAGGTGCACAGCGAATTTCTGAGGGAACAATTTATAACTATTTGCCAATTAATATTGGAGATACTCTAACGCCCCAACGGATAAGGGAAGCAATTAGAGCTATTTATGCGACTGAATTTTTTGCTGATGTGGAGTTTCGTCGAAGTGCTGATACGTTAGTTGTGAATGTATTAGAACGTCCTACCATCGTGGAGTTCACATTTGATGGAAATAACGAGATTGAGACTGAACAGCTAGAAGAAAACTTACGACGTTTTGGTTTAACTAGTGGAAAGGTATTTGATCAAAATGTTCTAGACCAAGTTACTCAAGGTTTAACAGAACAATATTTTACACGTGGTCGTTATGCAGTGAGTGTCGAGTCTACGGTTGAAGATATTGGCGATAATAGAGTACGCGTAGATATACAAATACAAGAAGGTGAGCGTGCAAGGATTCGTCAAATCAATATTGTTGGAAATGCAAGTTTTGATGATGATGAAATTCTTGATGACTTCACGCTTTCCACGGGTAGTTGGCTCTCATGGATAAGAAATGATAATAGATACGGTAAAGAAGAATTGGAGGGAGATTTAGAAACCCTAGTTGCTTTTTATATGGACCGGGGGTTTGCTGATTTTAGATACGATAGTGTACAGGTGGCTATATCGCCAGATAACCAAGATATTTTTATAACTATTAATGTTACAGAAGGGGATCGATATACCATTTCAGATATTAATTTAGCTGGTGACATGGTCGTGCCAGTTGAGGAACTTCGCGCTTTAGTACAAGCAAATCCAGGCGAAATGTTTTCCCAACAACTTTTGACAATAAGTGAAGCTCTCATTAGAAACAGGCTTGGTGTGGACGGTTATGCTTTTTCTGATGTGCGAGCTATTTCAGATTTAGATGAGGATACTCTAGAAGCAGAGATTACGTTTTTTGTTGACCCTAAGAATCGTGTTTATGTTCGTCGAATCAATTTTAATGGGGCGGACAACGTCAACGATGAAGTTTTTCGCCGTGAGATGCGTCAGCTAGAGGGAGCATATTTGTCTAATGCGCTCGTAGAGCGCTCACAGATTCGATTGCAGAGATTAGCTTATATAGAGACTGTAGAACACGAGACAGTACCTGTGCCAGGGACAACTGATCTGGTAGATATAAACTTTGAAATTACAGAAGGATTGCCAGGTCAGTTTGGTGGCGGGGTTGGGTTCTCTAAGTACTATGGGGCAACATTGAATGCTAATTTTGTGCATGCCAACTTTATGGGTACAGGAAATCGAATAGGATTACAGTTAAACGGAGGTGAGTTTTATAAATCCTACATGGTAGATTATACAGACCCGTATCTCACAGTAGATGGTTTATCAAGACAGCTCTCGATAAATTGGAGAGATATCAAGCAGTACACGGCTGCGGCATCAGATTTTTCCACTGAAACACTAACATTAGGTTCCACGTGGTCTTATCCAATAACTGAATTTCAATTTATTTCTTTTGGTTTGTCATATTCTATTTCTGAGCTTGCTACAAGCTGGTATAGCTCAAGGCAAGCTAATGAGTGGGTCCGGCGACATGGTGAGGCGGTCCAAGTCGGAAATTCCCGGTTTTTCATGAGCTCTTTTAAAACTTGGGATTTCACTGTTGGTTGGATGTATGATTCTCGGAATAGGGCTCTTTTCCCGACAAGTGGTACTCGTGCAGCTTTAAACTTGAGCGGTTCCATACCTGGTAGTGAAGTGGAGTTTTATGTTGCATCTCTTGCATTTACAAGGTTTTTTCCGCTTACTGAAGATTGGTTAATTCGATTTAACTCTACTACGTCATATGGAGATGCTTACGGCGATCACACATTATCGTTACCTCCATTCCGCAATTTCTTTGGAGGTGGTCCAGGTACAGTTCGTGGTTATCGTGAAAGTTACATGGGGCCAGTAGACAGTTGGAATAACCCATACGGCGGTAACCTATTGATCGCAAATCAGTTTGAGCTTATTGTGCCTATCCCTGAAGATTTTCGACAGTCAGCGCGGGTGGCTTTGTTTTATGATATAGGCGGAGTCTACGATACCAGTGATACCCAGTTTTTTGATCGTTTGGGGGATCCGATGTCGTATGATTATAGTTCTGATGCGCTTAAACATTCTATTGGTCTCGGGGTAGAATGGCTTGCGCCGGTAGGGGTGCTTAAGTTTAGTCTGGCTCAGCCCCTTAATGCTAACCCTCAGACAGAGCGGTTTTGGGGAGATAGGGACGAGGTCTTTCAGTTTACAGTTGGGAACGCTTTTTAAAGAATGTTTAGGAATTAAGAGATGAGGATGTACTTGGGATCTGAAATAAAGGTTTGGTTGGGATTGTTGCTAGTCACCTTTTTATTGGTGGATATAGCAGGTGCTCAGGATGCTGGTATCAGAATCGGCGTCGTAAACAGTGCTAGGTTGGGTGAGCAGGCACCACAGGCACGGGCGGTAATTGCTGAATTGGAAGAAGAATTTGCTCCACGTCAGCGTGAACTTACAGCCATGCAGCAATCCCTCGTTGAGAGACAAGAGACCTACGAGCGAGACGGTGCTGTTATGGGAGAGACAGAGCGCCTTAGGCTGGAGCGTGAACTTAGAGAGGATGCTCGTGATTTTCAACGCGAACAGGATGAGTATGTTGAAGATCTAAATATTCGTCGTAATGAGGCTTTGGGCGCGCTTCAGCGTTATCTACTGCAGGAAGTACAAATATACGCTAGAGATGCTGGTTATGATCTTGTTGTAGGTGAGGCCTTATATTTTAGTACAGCTGTTGATATTACTGATGAGGTCCTAAGTAACCTCGAGGCTACGTATGAGGGCGAAGACGGTGGGCCCTAAGTATGGATTGTTTCTACTCTAGGTCTAATACCTAAAAAGCAATGCCTGCAACTTTAGGCGAGCTGGCAGACCGATTTGGTTGTGATATTCAAGGGGATCCTTCCGTTGTAGTTGAGTGCGTAGGTACTTTGTCAGGCGCATCGATCAATGCTATCAGTTTTCTTGCTAACCCTTTCTATAGTTCTCAACTCAAGGACACTCAAGCTGGTGCTGTGATTATAGAGGAGCATTATAAGGAGGTTTGCCAGACGCCTGCATTGATCACTGATAATCCTTATGCTCTTTATGCACGTGTAGCTCAATTTTTACATCCTTTAGAAGTTGTTAACCCATCTATTCATCCAACCGCAAATATTGCGATAGATTCTAAAATATCTGGATCGGTAGCTGTGGGGGCTAATGCTGTTATTGGATCAGAAGCGAAAATTGGGGAATCGGCAATTATTGGTGAAGGCTGCTTTGTTGGCCCAAATGTCACAATAGGTTCGTATACACGGCTTGCGCCTAATGTGGTGTTAATGCCGGGTGTAGTTATAGGAGAAAGGTGCATTATTCACTCAGGGGTTGTATGTGGAAGTGATGGGTTTGGTTTTGCTCGTGAGGATAAGTTGTGGATCAAAGTGCCTCAGGTAGGCGGTGTTCGGGTAGGTGACGATGTAGAAATTGGTGCCAATAGCACCATTGATAGGGGAACTATCGAGAACACAGTAATTGAAGACGGCGTTAAGTTGGATAATCTAGTTCATATTGGACATAACGTTATTATTGGAGCACATACTGTGATGTCGGCATTATGCGGTGTTGCAGGTAGTACTATTATTGGCAAACGTTGTATGTTTGGTGGGGCGGTAGTAGTAGTTGATCACCTTACAATTTGTGATGATTCGATGTTTACTTTTCACTGCACAGTTCTTCAGTCTGTATCCAAACCAGGGACATATTCTGGAGCTCTTTCGGCAGATTCATCAAAACGGTGGAGAAGAAATGCGGCACGCTTTAAAAAATTGGACAGTTTTATAAAGCCATTTAGAAAGGATCCTTAGAGCAATTCGGATGAGTGAGAATTACCATATTGGGCTTGAGGGCATCAAGGAGCGAATTCCACATCGAAATCCATTTCTTTTGATTGATGGCATTCTTAGCTGTGAACCCGGCAATTCAGTTGTGGCAGTAAAGAATGTTTCTAAAGATGAGCCTTATTTTGTTGGTCATTTCCCTGGTAATCCGGTAATGCCAGGAGTACTGATTGTTGAAGCCATGGCCCAAACGGCAGGGGTTTTGGTTTGGGAGACTTTGTCGAATGTAGATAAAAATTTTACCTTGTATCTTGTTTCAATAGATGAATCTCGTTTTAAGAATTTTGTTGTGCCCGGGGATAGTTTGGTTATAACTGTAAGGCTGGTTTCTCATAAGCTCAATTTTTGGAGTTTTGATGCGTTGGCAAAAATTGATGATCGGGAAGTGGCCAATGCTAAATTTAGAGTGCTCGCAAACTCTGATTCTTTGGAGGCTGAGAAGAAATAAACATGATCCATGATTCAGCTATAGTTTCACCAAATGCGCGTGTGCATAAGGATGTTTTTATTGGTCCTTATTCGGTTATTGGAGATGATGTTGAGATAGGCTCAGGAACTCGCATTGAGTCTCATGTTGTTTTGAAAGGTCCGTGTGTTATAGGCAAAGATAACCATATTTTCCAGTTTTCATCGATAGGTGATGATCCGCAGGATAAGAAGTACGGTGGAGAGTCTACCAAGCTTGAAATTGGAGACCGAAATACTATACGGGAATACTGTACTATCAATCGTGGAACAGTTCAGGATAGCGGTATAACGCGTGTAGGCAATGATAATTGGATCATGAGTTATGTTCATATAGCCCATGATTGCATTATCGGTGATCAAGTAATATTTGCGAATAACACTACTCTAGGCGGACATGTACATGTTGGAGACTGGGCTATTCTTGGTGGGTTTACTGCAGTGCACCAGTTTTGTCATATTGGAGAGCATTCTTTTGCTAGTATTTTTACAGCTGTTACTAGAGATGTTCCGTCCTATGTTATGGCCTCTGGTAGGCCAGCAGTGCCACGCGGGATAAATACAGAGGGACTTAAGCGTCGTGGTTTTACAAATGACCAAGTTAGCAACATACGAGAGGGATACCGTATCTTATATCGACAGGGACTTAGACTTGAGGACGCAGTAAAGATACTAGAAAAATCTTCTGAAACTCAGGAAGAATTGATTGCCCTTCTAGATTCAGTGCGTTCAAGTTCTCGTGGGATAATTCGCTAGTGGTTTCGCCATTTTTAACCAATAGTAAACGTAGGAGCTTGTGCTGAAAGTTGGGGTTGTGGCAGGTGAAGCTTCTGGGGATACCTTGGGAGCTGGTCTGATAAGTGCTATTAAAGAACGTAAGCCAAACGCTCAGTTTGTAGGTGTTGCTGGACCACAGATGATTGAGGCTGGTTGTGAGCCATGGCAGCATACTGATGAACTGTCTGTAATGGGACTTGCTGAAGTAGTAAGGCATTTGCCAAGATTGCTACGACTTCGAAAAGTGTTACTAAGGCGTTTGAAAGAATCAAAGTTGGATGTGTTCATTGGTATTGACTCGCCAGATTTCAACTTGCCTGTTTCAATGGCATTAAAGAAAGCTGGGGTACCAACCATTCAGTATGTAAGCCCGCAGATTTGGGCATGGAGGCAATCCCGGGTTCGAACAGTATCAAAGGCAGTAGATTTGGTGTTATGTGTTTTGCCTTTTGAAACTCAGTTTTATGATTTACATGGTATTAGTTCCCACTTTGTCGGGCACCCCTTGGCAGATGTTATTCCAATGGAAACAGACAAAAAAAATGCTAGAGCTGAACTCAAAGTCCCTCTTACAGGATCTTATCTCGCTCTATTACCAGGTAGCCGAAAATTTGAGGTTTCTAAGCTGGCCATCCCCTTTTTGAGAACTGCGAACTGGCTTCGTAGTCATAATCCCGAACTTGAGGTTATTGTAGGCTTAGCTAATGATGATACCCGTTCTGTTTTTTTAACAAAGACAAGAGACCTATTCTCGGATTCCCATGCTAAATTGTTTGTTGGAAAGACCCGGGAAGTGATAGGAGCTGCAGACGTTGTTTTAACAGCCTCTGGAACTGCAAGTTTAGAGTCAATGTTGGTAAAGCGACCTATGGTAGTCGGCTATAAAGTTTCCAGCCTAACTTACAAAGCTATGCAGCTACTCGGTCTTAAACAATTAGATCATTTTTCTTTACCTAATCTTCTTGCCGATATGAGGATAGTTCCTGAGTACGTGCAAGGAGATATATGTCCTGAAATATTAGGCCCTTCAATATCAGTTTTTCTGCAAGAAAATCATGATAAAGGCCTAGAGAATACCTGGTATGAATCATTTTCTAAAATTCATGGGCAGTTGCGCTGTAATGCAAGTGAGAGGGCGGCAGATGCAGTGCTCCAGCTAGCAGGCAAAAATCGTAAGTCACTATAAGTGATGCAAAAGACCTTAGTTTTGAGCAATCATGATCTCATATTTGCTGGGGTTGATGAGGCAGGGAGAGGGCCACTTGCAGGGCCTGTGGTTGCAGCAGCAGTTGTATTAAGTGATCAGTTCCCTATCAAAGGGCTGAGGGACTCAAAGTTGCTATCCGAAACCCAAAGATTTGATTTGTCTAAGGTAATTCGACGACGCGCAATGAGTTTTGCTTTAGCTTTTGCTGACCCCGCTGAGATAGATAACATCAATATCTTACAGGCTTCATTACTAGCAATGGAAAGAGCAGTTAAAAAGCTAAAGGTAACACCTGATATGGTTAAGGTTGATGGGCCTCACAAACCCTTGTTCAGGGGTGAAGATAATTATTTTGAAGTGGAGGCAGTAGTGCGTGGAGACCAACTAGTTCCAGCTATTAGTGCCGCCTCTGTTCTTGCCAAAATATGTAGAGATAGAGTGATGCGAAGATTTCATCGTCATTATCCGTATTACGGATTTGATTCAAATAAAGGATATGGTACAAAAGATCATTTGGATGCGCTCATGGAATTTGGCCCCTGCCCTATACACCGTAAAACTTTTTCTCCTGTCAAACGTGCTTTGTTAAATGGTTGATTACGTTCACTTAACAGTTCATAGCGAATACTCTCTAGTCGACAGCATAGTGCGCGTCCCAATGCTTGTAGAACAGGTAGCACAGATAGGTATGCCTGCTGTTGGTGTAACCGATCAAAGTAATGTTTTTGCAATGGTGAAGCTATACAGGGTTGCTATTAAAAAAGGTGTTAAACCAATAATTGGTGCAGATGTGTTGGTAGCGCAAACACTAGATGATGCTGATCCCAGCAGACTTACACTTCTGTGCATGAATTTAGAGGGGTTTCGAAATCTCAGCCAATTGTTGACTTTGGGTTATACAGACGGTCATCGAAATAATCAGCCAATATTGCTCAAGAAGTGGTTGGAACAAAGTAAGGTTCGAGGACTAATTGCTCTTTCAGGAGGACAATTTGGTGAGGTTGGTAGAGCTTTACTTGGTTCTAATCCTGACTTTGCCTTTGATATTTTAGAGGAATGGAATGCGCGTTTCCCTGGCCGTTTTTATCTTGAGCTCCACAGAGTTGGTCGAAAAGATGAAGATCTTCACGTACCACGAGCAGTAACCCTTGCGAGCCAATGTGCAGTGCCAATTGTTGCGACTAACGATGTTAGGTTTCTCAGACGAGAAGATTTTGAGGTACATGAAGCACGAATTTGTATTCAGCAAGGACGAACATTAGATGATCCTGCCAGACCCAGAGAATATACGGAAGAGCAATTTCTGAAGTCTCCTGTTGAAATGGCGGAAGTGTTTTCTGATCTTCCAGAAGCGTTAGCAAATAGTATTCAGATAGCACAAAGATGTAGTTTGCAAATAGTTTTGGGAGAGACTTTTTTGCCAGATTTGAGTGTTCCTGAGGGCCATAATTCGGATAGTTATCTAAGAGAAATGGCACTCAGTGGTCTTGCTAGTCGATATCCAACCGTAAGCGATAATGCTGTTGCTAAAACGGTCGATCATGAAAGACGTTTATCGCAGGAATTAGATGTAATTTGTGAGATGGGTTTTTCGGGGTATTTTCTTATTGTTGCTGATTTCATTAGATGGGCTCGGGAGAATGATATTCCAGTTGGGCCTGGTCGGGGCAGTGGAGCAGGATCGCTTGTAGCTTATGTTCTTGGTATCACAGACCTTGATCCAATAGAACACGACCTGCTTTTTGAGCGATTTTTGAATCCAGAGCGTGTATCAATGCCTGATTTTGATATTGATTTCTGTATCGATGGCCGAGATCGTGTGATTGACTATGTTTCTGATCGTTATGGTCGTGACCGAGTGTCTCAAATTATAACTTTTGGAACGATGGCTGCCCGAGCAGTAGTTAGAGATGTAGGACGTGTGCTTGGAATGCCTTACGGTTATGTAGATCGTGTCGCAAAGTTAATCCCATTTGTTGTAGGTATAACTCTTGAAGGTGCAATAAATGGTGATAAAGAATTAAAAATAAAAGGCAATGACGAATTAAAGTCGCTATATAAATCCGAAGAAGAGGTTAAAACGCTAATTGATTTAGCTCAGCAGTTGGAAGGTTTAGTTCGTAATGCAGGCACTCATGCTGGTGGAATTGTTATTGCCCCTAAACCATTGACACATTTTATGCCTCTCTATTCTGAGTCAGGAGAGACAGTGCTCACTCAATTTGATAAAAATGATGTTGAGGCACTTGGACTTGTGAAGTTCGATTTTCTGGGGCTAAAAACATTAACAATTATTGACCGTGCCATTAAGTCAATTAACTTGGGTCGAATAGCGAAAGATAAGGAGCCACTTCAGGCTATTCATTTACCTAGTGATGATTCAAAAACGTATGATCTTTTACAGAGAGGTTCTACCTCAGGGGTTTTTCAACTGGAATCTTTTGGAATGCGTCGCTTGATAAAAGAGCTTCAACCAAATTGTTTAGATGACTTGATTGCACTCTTGGCTTTATTTCGACCTGGTCCCCTTGATTCGGGAATGGTTGAGGATTTTATAGATCGAAGGCATGGACAAAATTCTGAACCTATTAATTATTTTCATCCAATACTTAAGCCTATCTTAAAGGCAACCTACGGTGTTATTTTATATCAGGAACAAGTAATGCAGATTGCTAGAGTAATGGCAGGTTACTCCATGGGAGGAGCAGATTTATTGCGTCGAGCTATGGGGAAGAAAAAACCAGAGGAAATGGAAAAGCAACGATCTATTTTCTTAAAAGGTTCGCAAAAACAGAGTATAGACGAAGTAATTGCTGGAAAAATATTTGATTTAATGGAGAAATTTGCAGGTTATGGTTTTAACAAATCACATTCAGCTGCTTACGCTCTTATTGCTTATCAAACTGCTTGGTTAAAAGCACACTATCCGGCAGATTTCATGGCATCAGTGCTTACTGCGGATATGGATAATACCGATAAACTTTTTATATTGAAATATGACTGTTCTCAAAATGGTATTAAGTTGGAAATACCTGATATTAACTCTTCTTTTTTTGAATTTACTGCTATTGATACTCACTCAATTCTTTATGGTCTTGGTGCTATAAAGGGTGTCGGTCAACGTGTTGTTGAAGATATTGTGAAAGAAAGAAATGCCAATGGTATTTTTACTGATCTTGCTGATTTTTGTAGAAGAGTTAAAAATCTTAATAAGCGAGTATTAGAAGCATTGGCGCGTTCTGGAGCACTTGATGGTTTGGGAGAAAACAGAGCTACGCTCGTGGTGGCAATTCCTAATGTTCTCAGGTTGGCTGAGCATGCTACACATGCAAGGGAATCAGGTCAGGGAGCTTTATTTGATGAACAGGAGGAGGCAGAAGAACTGGGTCAGTTTGTAAAAAAAATGCCCAATTGGAGTTTGCGAGAAAGACTTAGTGCTGAGAGAGAAAGTCTAGGCTTATATCTCACAGGGCATCCGTTTGAAGATTATGCCGAACACTGCGCTCACTTTACCCACGGTTCTATTAGGGGTTTTATAAGAAATCTTCCAGAAAGCGTTAGTAACGGTAATAGTAGTTCATTAACCAGAGAAGTTACTATAGCTGGATTAGTTGTAGATATTTTTCGTCGTAACAAGACAGTTTGTGTCATTTTGGACGATAATACTGAACGCTTGGAAATTTTGTTTTTTGATGATTCGTATAATACGAATAGGCATTTGATTACAAAAGATTCGGCGTTGATTGTTGATGGTAAGCTTCAATTTGATAATTATAGAAAGATGTGGCAGGTAACAGCAAAAAGCGTGAAATTAGCTGACCAAAAGATAGAAGAAAATGCTCGGAGAATCACTATTCAATGGCCAAAAAATAGCGATGATAAACAGTTTTTGCTGAATTTAAAGGAAACTCTTAGGCCATTCACAGATGGAGATTGCGAGGTTTGTTTAGAATACACTGGGCCAACTGCCCGTGTGGCTATGACATTTGGCGATCGTTGGACTGTCAAACTTACACGAGAATTGCGAGAGCAATTAGGAGTGCTTCTTGGCGCTGACCGATTTTCGGTCCACTACCCAAAATATATTTCCTGATAAACTTTTTAATTGATGGGTGGATTATTTCATGTCTCTAGTTATTTGTGCTTGTCACGGATCTAATCTTGAAGGTAAGGTTTCAGTATGGATCTAAATTTTCTTGAATTTGAACAACCCATAGCAGAGATAGAAGCAAAAATTGAAGAGCTAAAATTTGTTGGTAATGACTCAGAAATTAACATTAGTGATGAAATTTCTCGATTAAAGAAGAAAAGTGAGTTACTGACTCGAGATGTTTTTGCAAATCTGTCTTCATGGCAGGTAGCTCAGTTAGCGCGACACCCCCAACGTCCATACACCTTAGATTACATTAATCGATGTTTTACCGATTTTCAGGAACTTCATGGAGACCGGATGTATGCAAATGATCCTTCAGTTGTGGGTGGCCTAGCTAGGTTAGAAGGGCAGCCAATCATGGTTTTAGGGCATCAAAAGGGACGTGATACTAAAGAGCGCATCAGGCGTAACTACGGCATGGCAAAACCTGAGGGATATCGTAAGGCACTGCGGTTAATGCGGGTTGCCGAAAAATTTAAACTTCCCTTGATTACATTCGTGGATACCCCAGGTGCTTACCCGGGAATGGGAGCAGAAGAAAGGGGACAAAGTGAGGCAATTGCACAGAATCTATTTGCAATGAGTAATTTACGAGTCCCGATCATTAGTATAATTATTGGTGAGGGTGGTTCAGGTGGGGCGTTAGCCATTGGTGTAGCTGATAAGGTAATAATGCTCCAATATGGGATTTATTCTGTTATTTCACCGGAAGGCTGTGCGTCCATCCTATGGAAAAATGCAGATAAAGCTTCAGATGCGGCTGATGCACTTGGGATTACAGCTGAAAAACTTCTTAAACTTGGCTTGATAGATGAAGTGTTGCAAGAGCCATTGGGTGGCGCTCACCGTGACCTCAAAGGCATGGCAGAAGTTGCTAAGAATGCCTTGCTTAATGCAATTAATGAACTACAGGTTCTATCGCCTGATTCTTTAATCGATCAGCGTAGAAATAAACTGGCGAGTTACGGGGCATATAAAGAGGGTTAGACCCGAGCTCGGCTCGATTATGAAAACTTTTCTTGAACTTTTAAATAATAAAATATCTGAATTCCCTTCAAAATCAGGAAGCTACTTAGTCGCATTTAGTGGTGGTCTAGACTCAACAGTACTGCTAGCAGGAATGCAACGCTTGAGATCGCAATTTTCCTTTCGTGCTGTGCATATTGATCATGGGTTTCATCCGGACTCTTCTAAGTGGGAAGTTCATTGTCGAGAGGTGGCTGGTAAGTTGGGAGTTGACTATGTTAGTTCTCGAATTCATATACGTGATGAGTCTGGCCATAGTTTGGAGGCGTTAGCGCGAGAGGGACGTTACAGGGCTCTTAAGGATTTATTATTTTCTGGAGAAGTTTTGTTAACTGCCCATCATGCGAATGATCAATTAGAAACATTGTTGCTTAGACTGCTACGCGGTAGCGGTGTTAGGGGAATGCGTGGAATTTCAGAGTTTTATCGTTTTGGAAAAGGATACTTAGGAAGACCATTATTAAATATGAGCCAGGATGAGATTAGAAGGGTTGGAGTAAATTGGGGGCTTCACTGGCTTGAAGATCCTATGAACTCACAGCAGAGATTCGATCGTAATTTTCTTAGATCAAGTGTTATACCTCATATTGTTGGTCGCTGGCCATCTGCAGGTAAGATTGCAGAAAGGATGGCTCGGCAGATGGATGATGCCCACACAATCCTTAAAGAAGTGGCTGAGTCAGATAGTCTAACTATTGTCGATCCAGCACGAGTACCACTAGAAGCTTTACTGGGGCTGCCAATGCCACGACAAAAAAATGTTCTTCGGCATTTGGTCGAGCGTGTAGGATTACCTGTTCCTGACTCTGTCCAAATGAATGAGATTCTTAAAAGTGTCCGAGTATCACGCATTGATGCAGAAACACAAGTGCAGTGGCCAGGCGGAGAAGGTCGGATATATAGAGGAGTTCTCTATTTGTTTTCACCGCTTGGGGCGGGATCTGGGGAAGACTATACAGGGGAGCTTACACAGTTTGAACCTTGGGCAGGTCCTGAGGGTCGTGTGGCCCTTGTTCCAACCTCTGGCCCTGGATTATCGGATGATTACATAAAAAATGGTCTTAGCGTGCGTTTTCGTGTAGGTGGCGAGTGTTTTAAACCGATGCGCTATAAACATAGTCGTCCACTAAAGAAGTGGTTTCAAGAGTCAGGCGTACCACCTTGGTTAAGGGGCCGCATTCCCTTACTCTACAGAGACGCGGAACTTGTTGCAGTTGGTGATTTGTGGATTGCGGATATTGCTACAGAGGAGCAAAAAAATAAGCCAAGATGGCAAGTTTCATGGACAAATCACCCCCCATTATCTTAATTGGGGTGGTTATCGCAGGATTCTTTTGGTAGTTTGTAAAACCGTCTTGATGCAACATTTAACAGATATGAGGGTCAGCGAGATAACTCCCGCAGTGGAGGCGTTTCCTGACCCTCAGTTTTTTCAGTGAGTACGGATGGTACATGACACGTTTCATCTTTATAACAGGCGGGGTTGTTTCTTCACTAGGTAAGGGAATCACTGCTGCTTCTCTTGGCGCGATCTTAGAGACGCGTGGTCTTACTGTACGTATGACAAAATTGGATCCTTATATAAATGTGGATCCTGGGACTATGAGTCCTTTCCAGCATGGTGAAGTATTTGTCACCGAAGATGGGACTGAAACGGACTTGGACCTTGGGCATTATGAGCGCTTTGTTACTTCAAAGACTGGCAGTGAAAGTAATTTTACTACTGGCCGTATTTACAGCAATGTAATTGCTAAAGAGAGACGTGGAGATTATCTAGGGGCAACTGTACAGGTAATCCCGCACATTACAGATGAGATCAAAAAAAGCGTACTAAAAAGTGCTGGTGAAGCAGATATATGTATGGTTGAAATCGGCGGGACTGTTGGCGATATCGAGTCACTGCCATTTCTTGAGGCAATAAGGCAGCTAGGAGTGGAACTGGGCAGTGAACGTGCTATTTACATGCATCTTACTTTAGTGCCCTATATTGCGGCATCTTCTGAGATAAAGACAAAACCAACACAGCATTCTGTTAAGGAATTAAGATCTATAGGTATTCAGCCAGATATCTTGGTTTGTCGCTCTGAACAGTTATTGCCTGATGAGCAGCAAGCAAAAATCGCCTTATTTACTAACGTAGAACAAAGAGCCGTTTTTTCGGCTGTGGACGTTGATGATTTATATAAGATTCCGCTCATGCTTGAGCAACAGGGTCTAGATACTATTGTGGCCAACAAACTACATCTTGATGTACCTCCTGCAGATCTCGCTAAGTGGCATTCTGTAGTTGATGCTAAGGCTAATCCAGAGGCTGAAGTGGATATAGCTATGGTTGGCAAGTATGTCAATTTGAAAGATGCTTATATTTCTTTAACAGAGGCATTGATGCATGCTGGTATACATACTCGGACACGCGTGAATATTCACTACTTTGAAGCAGAGGAATTAGAGTCCGAGGGCATTGAGCCTTTGAATAATGTAGATGCAATACTTGTTCCTGGTGGGTTTGGCGGTCGGGGCATTGAGGGAAAAATTCAGTCTGTTAAGTTGGCACGTGAAAATAAAATTCCATATCTAGGTATTTGCTTGGGGCTTCAGATTGCAGTTATTGAGTTTGCGCGACATGTTGTAAATTTGAGAAGTGCGCATTCGACTGAGTTTGTTAAGGAAACACCTCATCCTGTAATTGGGCTAATTACTGAATGGCAAGATCGAACAGGTTCGACTGAAGAGCGCAGCGAAGACTCAGATTTTGGTGGGACTATGAGGCTGGGTGCGCAGAATTGTATGCTCACTGAAGGAAGCCTTGTTAAATCAATTTATAAAAATCAGACCATTTATGAACGTCATCGTCACCGTTATGAATTTAATAACAACTACAGGCAGCAGTTGAGCAATAAAGGACTATTGTTTTCGGGTGTATCAGAAGATGGTTTAGCTGAAGTTGTAGAGTTGCCTGGGCACCCTTGGTTTCTTGCTTGCCAGTTTCACCCAGAGTTTACTTCTAACCCGCTCAATGGACATCCTTTGTTTATAAGTTTTGTATCCGCGGCTCGAGAATGTCATCAGTTGAAGCTTAAAGGAGATTCTGGAAAATGAATAATTTTGGCTTTGATAAACAGTACTCAGAGCCTTTTTTTGTCATAGCTGGGCCTTGTGTGATCGAGAGTGAGTCTTTTGTATTAGATGTTGCTGGAGAGCTCAAAGAGATCGCTAAAGCTATTGATATTACAATAATATTTAAGTCATCCTTTGATAAGGCTAACCGCTCATCTATCGATAGTTTTAGAGGGCCAGGAGTTGAGTTGGGTCTAAAGGCTTTAGAGAGTGTTAAGTCGAAATTGGGATTGCCTGTATTGACTGATGTTCATGAAGATACCCCTCTAAATGAAGTTTCTGCGGTAGTAGATATTTTGCAAACCCCATCTTTCTTATGTAGACAAACGAATTTTATCTTGTCCGTAGCATCGCTCGGTAAACCAGTTAATATTAAGAAAGGTCAGTTTTTATCTCCAGAGGAAATGGTTAATGTAGTTAAGAAAGCCAAGTCCACAGGAAATGAAAAAATAATGGTATGTGAACGTGGTTATATGTTTGGCTATAACAATCTCATAGCAGACATGCGTTCACTTGTGACACTTCGTAAGACAAAATGTCCAGTAATTTTTGATGCTGGTCATTCAGTTCAGCGGCCTGGAAGTAAGGGAAAAATGTCGGGAGGAGATCGGTCTTTTATCCCGCCTTTAGCCAGAGCAGCAGTTGCTACTGGCATTTCTGGATTATTTCTTGAGACGCATCCTGACCCTGATAAAGCTAAAAGTGATGGCCCCAATTCATGGCCACTGGCAAAACTTAAAACATTGTTGGTACGACTAAAGGCTATCGATGCTGCTGTGAAGAGTGGAAATTTAGAGGAAAGCCTTGATTAGGCAATAAGGTAATTGTATGAGCCGTATCAAGGAACTTAGTGGAATTGAAATCTTAGATTCTCGAGGCAACCCAACTGTTGAGGCTGAAGTAGTTTTTGAAAATGGTTTTTCTGGACGTGCTGCAGTTCCCTCAGGAGCGTCAACAGGGTCACGAGAGGCAGCAGAATTACGAGATAAAGATTCCTCTCGTTATCTAGGAAGAGGTGTTTCTCAAGCAGTAAAAAATATAAATGATGAAATTGCTTCATTTTTAATTGGTCAGGAAGTAACAGATCAACTTAATGTGGACTCAATGCTTATTAAGCTTGATGGCACGCCAAACAAGGGTAGATTAGGGGCTAATTCAATACTTGCTGTTTCACTAGCAGTAGCTAAAGCATTGGCTAGTGAGATGAGAAAACCCCTTTATGAAACACTTGTTGAAATAGATAATTATGAAATGCCAGTGCCGATGATGAATATCATTAATGGAGGAGCGCATGCTAATAACAGTGTCGATATCCAAGAATTTATGATTATTCCAGTTGGTGCACCTAATTTTTCAGAAAGTTTGCGTTATGGAACCGAAATTTTTCATGCTTTAAGGGCTGTGCTCGATAGCAAAGGCTTTAATACAGCTGTAGGTGATGAAGGTGGGTTTGCTCCAAATCTTCAATCTAATGAGGAAGCTTTACAAACAATTGAAATAGCTGTTGAGAAGGCAGGCTTTACCTTGGGAAGAGAAATTTTTATGGGGCTAGATGTGGCAAGTTCTGAGTTCTACTCTGATGGTTTGTATCATTTGATATCTGAGAACCGAAGATTTAACTCTTCTGATTTTTGTAGCTATCTAGAGGATCTTGTGGCGCGTTACCCTATCATTTCTATTGAGGACGGTATGGCAGAGGACGATTGGAGTGGTTGGGAATCTTTGAGTAGTCGACTGCGAGAACACGTGCAATTAGTAGGTGATGATCTTTTTGTTACAGACTCCAAAACCTTAAAAATTGGTATAGATAAAGGGATAGCTAACAGTATTCTTATTAAACCGAATCAGATAGGTACTCTCACAGAAACTTTAGCTGCAATTAAAATGGCAAATGATGCAAGCTATACTTCAATTGTTTCTCATAGATCAGGAGAAACAGAGGATTCAACAATAGCAGATATTGCCGTTGGAACAGCTGCTACGCAGATTAAGACAGGGTCTATGAGTCGCACTGATCGTTTAGCAAAGTATAATCAGCTCCTTAGGATAGAGAAACACTTGGGTGATAGGGCTTCTTATGCGGGAGTAGATGCTTTTCCGATGAGTCTTTAGGTGAAAAAATAGATGCGAATATTTTTGTTTTTTATGTCTGTCACTTTAATTTTACTGCAGGCAATGTTGTGGTTGTCTGACAATGGAATGCAAAAAGTATGGAGTCTGGAAAGTCAGATTGCCGAGCGCACAGCAGAAAATCACCAGCTTGCTTTGAGAAATGCGGCATTAGAGGGCGAAGTGGAAAATCTTAAGTTGGGAGTAGAGGCTGCAGAGGAGCGTGCTCGAACCGATCTGGGAATGATAGCCCGAGGAGAGACATTTTTTGTGGTTTCTAAATTGAAGCCCACTACATATGATCGTAAATACGAAAGTTTAGATTCCTCCAGTTCGAGCATAAATTGGCAAATAATAGAGTAATAAATATTTTGCTCTTTTGGTTCTTAAACACAATTAATAACACAGTGACTGATATTACTTACGAGAACGTAGTAGGACATAAACTGCACCTGAACCCCCATGTCTGGCTCGTGTGGACGCGAAGGCTAACACGTCTTCCCACTGAGATAGCCATAGTTGAACAAGACCTTTTAAAACTGGCCCATCGGGCCCGGAGCGTATCCCCTTGCCATGAATTACTCTTACACACCCGAGTCTTTGGGTTCTCGATTCTTCAATGAATTCCTGCAGATGGATTTTTGCTTCTGCGGCAGTAAGTCCATGCAAATCTGTTTCTGCTTCGATACTAAAAAAACCTCTACGCAACTTTTTAAAGGTACGTTGAGGCAAGCTTGGGTGGCAGTAGGCTATTTCTTCCCCATGTTGTTCAATTGCATCGCGTTGAATCAAAGAGCTTTCAAGACTTTCATGCAACACATCTTTTTCGTCTGCTCTCGAATAACGAGCTCTTGCCTTAGGCCGTTTGTTATTCTCAACGCGTTTTTCATGCTTAAGCGGCGTAACACCGATCATGGCTTTTTTAAAAGCGTTAATGTCCTTTTCATCGTTCAAGGCATTATTCCTTTTTATTTAGGTTGTAAAATAAGCAAGGTGATTTAGATGCTAATTTTGCTATCAAATGATGATGGATACAAAGCTAAAGGGTTGCGGTTGCTTTCTCGTGCACTTTCGAAAATAGCAGAAATTGTAGTAGTAGCACCTGACCGTAATCGAAGTGGTGCTAGTAATTCGCTCACGCTTGATGCTCCTCTTCGAGTAGAGCAAATTGATTCTAATGTTTACTCAGTAAACGGTACGCCAGCTGATTGTGTACATATCGCCATTACTGGATTACTAGACGTTGAGCCAGATATGGTGATTTCTGGCATAAATCATGGGGCTAACTTAGGCGATGATGTGCTCTATTCCGGTACTGTTGCTGCTGCAATGGAGGGAAGATTTCTTAATTTGCCTTCAATCGCTGTTTCACATGTTGCTGATAGTGAAAGCAATCTTGATGCGGCTGTAACTATTGTTGAAAAGATTGTTCATGGGGTCATAGAAAACCCTCTTCCTAGTAAAACGGTATTGAACGTCAATGTTCCTGATCTGGCATTAGAATCAATTCAGGGGCTACAAGTAACCCGCCTTGGGCGAAGATATCGTTCAGATCCGGTCGTGTTAGCACAAGATCCTAAGGACCGCCCTGTTTATTGGATCGGTCCTGCTGGTAAAGGAGAAGATATTGACCTTGGGACTGATTTTTATGCAGTCACTAATGATTATGTGTCGGTTACCCCTATCGCCATTGATATGACTAACCACAGCGGATTGAACTCCCTCGAAACCTGGATGAAGCAGTTAAAATGAAAGAGCAGCAGAATACTTCTGGTATTGGTATGACGTCTGCCCGAACTCGCGATAGATTGATTCACAGGCTTAGAGAAGAAGGCATTCAAAATAATGCTGTCCTTAGTCAGATCCGCAATGTACCGAGACATCTGTTTGTTGATGAGGCACTTGCAAGCCGAGCTTACGAAGACACCGCTTTACCTATCGGTTTTGGTCAAACTATTTCTCAACCTTATATTGTCGCTTTGATGACAGAATCATTGTGCAGGTGCTTAGGTTCTGGAGAAAAGTTGAATAAAGTCCTAGAGGTTGGTACAGGGTGTGGGTATCAAACAGCAATACTCGCACCTTTTGTTCAGCATATTTATAGTTTAGAACGTATAAATACTTTCATTCCTCGAGTTCGTTCTAGGCTTTCAAAACTTAAAATAAATAATGTGACTCTGAGACATGCAGATGGTTGGAAAGGGTGGATCAGTCAAGCTCCATTTCAGGGGATTTTAGTGGCAGCTTGCCCACCAGAGGTACCCAAGGATCTTCTTGATCAGCTTGATGAAGGGGGGCGATTAATAATACCCATAGGAACTGAAAATGAACAGCGCCTCAAATGTATCACTCGACGAGGCGATATTTATGAGACTGAGGAGTTAGGTGTAGTAAGTTTTGTTCCTCTTATAGAGGGATTAAAAGGTTGAAGTTATTCATCAGACTTTATGATTTAACTCTGAGATGGGCTCGTCATCCTCGAGCAGAAGGTTATCTTGTTGTTCTTAGTTTTTCAGAGTCTTCTTTTTTCCCAATTCCGCCAGATGTAATGCTTATGCCAATGGCGCTTGCTAATCCCAAGCGAAGTTGGCGTTATGCAATATTAACCACGGTAGCATCGGTTATTGGTGGTTTGTTGGGATATTTTATAGGGTTGTTTGCGCTTGACATGATAGAACCTGTGCTAGTGCGTATGAATTATTGGGAGGGTTATCTTAGGGCCAGAGTGTGGTTTTTGGAATGGGGTTTTTTAGCGGTATTCTTGGCTGGGTTTTCGCCAATACCCTACAAAATCTTTACCATTGCGGCAGGCGCTTTAAACATGTTTTTGCCAGTATTCATACTTGCTTCTTTCATAGGAAGAGGCGGAAGGTTTTTTCTTGTAGCAGCTTTGATTTATTGGGGTGGCGTGTCTATGGAGAAAAAACTACGAAAACATGTGGAATGGATTGGTTGGGGTTCTTTAATTTTGATTGGGATTATTTTTTATGCGATTCGCTTTAGAGGCGAATCTATATGAGGCGCCTTAATTTGCGAGTCAATTTTTTGATGTTTCTCTTTGTGCTTGGTTGTACTCCAACTATTGTAGAGTACGGGCCCAGGGTACATGTGGTAAAACCAGGCGAAACTTTACAAGTAATAGCTTGGCGTTATGGTTTGGATGCTAGAGATCTTATTCAATGGAATTCGTTGGACAATCCAAATCTTATTTTTGTAGATCAGCAACTTTATCTAATTCCGCAAAATGATATAAGAATAGTTTCTGGACGTATGAGTTCTCAACAAGCTGCACCGATATCTGCCCAACCTATTTTGCCAGCTCCGACTTGGTTATGGCCTGTCCAAGGGCCGTTAATATCAGACGATGCTAACAGTGCAGCTTCAAAAGGGATTGGCATTGCGGGTGAAGTTGGTGACGATGTCTTTGCGGCTGCTGCAGGTCAGGTGGTATATGCGGGGGATGGTCTGGTTGGATATGGAAACCTCTTAATAATCCAGCATAATCCTACATTTCTTAGTGCCTATGGCCATAATGACCGTCTTATTGTTTCTGAAGGAGATTTTGTTCAACAAGGCGAAGTTATAGCAGCTATGGGTTTTGGGCCGGATAGACAACCGCAACTTTTTTTTGAGATCAGGCGCAACGGTACTTCTGTTGATCCGCTTGTATATCTTCCTTGATAAGATCAAAAAACCTCAGGGCTTAAGTTTCTAGAAATAAAGCAGCTACTACCGCGCGACTTTCATGTACCAGAACATTATATGTTCTACATGCAGCTGGCGTATCCATAATTTCTAAGCCAATACCTTGGGTGGCTGCTTCTAACATAAGATCCATATTTGGAACACATGCCAAGTTGCCAGTTCCAAGTATTATCAATTCTGGGTCAAGTATTAGAGCTGGCTCAAGGTCTGAAAAGGTAATTGCAGCTGGATCTGAAATAGCCCAATTTGGTTGTAAACTATTGGCGGAAAGAATTAAATGGCTATAAACCCATTGTTCACCCACTTTTACGCCTCCGGCTTCCCAGGCAGAAACTAGATTTGCATCTGATTGTTCTCTCGTAAACTTGATAAGCTTTCCGTAATTAGTACTAATGTGACTATTAGGATTGTACGTTGAATTGTAAAGGTAAAGTAACCGATGCTGATAGTTGAAGAGCGATCAAAAACCCTAGGTTCGAGTAAGTGGTTATGGCCAGATAATACTCATCGGGTACTTCGACAGGTGTTTGCCCGTAGAAATATAAAATCACCTTCCGAAATGAGCCTTTCACTTAGTGAGTTACGTCCAGTAAGTGAATTTGAAGCGCTTAATAAAGGCGTAGAATTGTTAATGTACCATCAAGATAACCCAGTCATTATAGTTGGTGACTTTGACGCGGATGGTGCAACCAGTACTGCGTTAATGGTTCTATGTCTTCGATTGCTAGGTTTTACTGACGTTTCATTTTTTATTCCGGACAGATTTGAGCTGGGCTATGGGCTCACAGAAGAATTAGTAGATAAACTGCCAAATAAAAATCCTGGGCTCATTGTTACAGTTGATAATGGTATTACCAGCAAATCTGGTGTTCATGCTGCACGGGAATCAGGATTTGATGTTTTAATTACTGACCATCATTTGCCAGGCGCTGAACTACCAAATGCCAATGTAATTATTAACCCAAATCTTGTTGGAGAATTATTTGCTGGAAAGAGTCTCGCTGGTGTGGGCGTAGCTTTTTATCTTTTAGCAGCATTGGAACATCATCTTGGTATTTCGAGAGTTGTGTCTGGTTTTCTTGATCTCGTTGCTCTTGGAACGATAGCCGATCTAGTCAAATTAGACCATAGTAATCGGATACTAATTGAGCAGGGTGTTGCTCGAATACGAACGGGATCCTGCCGACCAGGGATTATAGCTTTATGCGAAGTGGTGGATAAATCACAACATGAGCTTACTGCAACAACTCTAGCTTATTACATAGCTCCTCTGCTCAATGCTGCAGGCCGGCTTGATGACATGTCACTGGGCGTACGTTGTTTATTAACCGATTCTCAAAAAGAGGCACAAAATTTAGCCAAAAAATTGGATAGACTTAACAAAGATAGACGTAACAAAACGACTAGAATGCGTTCTGAAGCCTTAGATTTAGTTGAGGCAGAGGCCACTATATCAGTAACAGATTTGGCGCCCATAATATGTTTATCTAGGGATGATTGGCATGAGGGCATAGTAGGCTTAGTTGCTTCTGGCATTAAGGATAAGTACCACCGGCCCACATTTGCTTTTGCCCGTACAAATGAAGGGTTACTTAAAGGATCAGGACGTTCTATTTCAGGGTTTCACCTTAGAGATGCGCTAGTAGCCGTTGATGCATTGCATCCGGGTCTTATAGGTCGTTTTGGAGGTCATTCAATGGCAGCTGGTTTGACCTTGAGGCCAGATGGATATTTACAATTTAGAGAAGCCATACAGTCGTTTGGAGAGAAGTCATTGGAGGCCACTGATTTCCACCAAAAGATTCTAACTGATGGTGTTCTATTGGATGATGACCTTACGGTAGAAGTTGCTTCGATGTTGCAAAATGTTGGCCCTTGGGGTCAGGGGTTCCCTGAACCTCTCTTCGAAGGCGTTTTTATATTAACTGATCAGCGCTTGCTTAAAGATAGACATCTCAAAATGATTGTTAAAAATCTAACAAATGGAGCATCTTTTGATGCTATAGCATTTAATTTTTCTGAGAGCTCCTTGGAAGTGGGTGAGTCATTACATCTTGTGTACCGATTGAGTATTAATGACTATTACACTACACGAAGAGTTCAGCTTATTGTTGAACATATGCAGCAGTCTGAGAATGTCATCATGTGACCTTGATGGGATTGCGTTATTATCCTTTGACTTCGAATACGGTGGAGATGGATGGAGTTTGGTCAACTTAGTGCGATGATTTCTGATCTCTTAGGGCGTTCTAGCGCCCTAAGGGGGTATCTTTGACTATGAGGGTAAGCAAGAACGACTAGAAGAAGTTGATCGAGAACTTGAAAATCCTTCTGTATGGGAGGATCAGTCTCGAGCACAAGCACTTGGCAAGGAGCGGGCCGATCTTGAGTCGGTCATTATTGCACTTGACAAAATAAGCCTATCATTAAAAGAGGCAGATGAGCTTTCTAGGTTGGCAAAAGATGAAATGGATATCAATGCCCTAAAAGATATTGTAGACGAAGTGGTAATTACTCAAAAGGAAGTTGAGCGTCTTGAGTTTCGGCGTATGTTTTCTGGAGAAATGGATGGGAATAATGCTTTTCTTGACGTTCAATCTGGTTCAGGAGGTACTGAGGCCCAAGATTGGGCTGAGATGTTGTTTCGTATGTATCTTCGTTGGGCAGAATCTCGTGGTTTCCAAACGGAAATAATCGAGTACTCGGCAGGTGATGTTGCAGGGCTAAAGAGCGCAACAATCTTAATTAATGGCGATTATGTTTATGGATGGCTTCGAACAGAGACAGGTGTTCATCGTTTGGTAAGAAAGTCTCCTTTTGACGCTGGACATCGTCGCCACACTTCATTCGCTGCTGTTTTTGTTTCACCAGAGATTGAGGACGATATGGAAGTAGACATAGACCCTAGTGATCTTAGAGTTGATGTTTACCGTGCAAGTGGTGCTGGAGGTCAGCATGTCAATAAAACTGAGTCAGCAGTTCGTTTGACTCATTTACCCTCCGGTATTGTTGTGCAGTGTCAAAGTGATCGTTCTCAGCATAAAAATAGAGCAACAGCAATGAATCAATTGCGCTCAAAACTATATGAGCAGGAACAACAAAAGCGTCAAGAGGAAGCAGAATTATTAGAAGAAGGTAAAGCGGATATTGGCTGGGGAAATCAGATACGTTCATATGTGCTTGATCAATCTAGAATTAAAGACTTAAGGACAGGATATGAAAGTGGAAATCCTGGTGCCATTTTGGATGGAGATCTAGACCCTTTCTTAGAAGAGAGCTTGAAACAGGGTTATTAATACATGAAGGAAGTAACAGAAAAAAGTTCGTCAGGGGAAAATAAACTTATAGCAGACCGGCGCGAAAAACTCGGTAGGCTGCGCATTGGGAATGCATTTCCAAATGATTTCCGTCGTGATTCATTAGCAGGAGAACTGCTTTCAGCCTATGGGGAGCGCTCAGGATCAATTCTTGATAAAGATTGCATAACTGTTCGTGTTGCAGGTCGAATGATGGCAAAACGGATCATGGGAAAAGCTAGTTTTATCAAAATCCAGGATAGCTCTGGTCAGATACAGATATATATTGAGAAAGATAGGGTATCTGTTGAAATCTACCAGGCGTTTAAATCTTGGGATGTTGGGGATATTTTGGGCGTAGAAGGAGAACTTTTTAAGACAAAAACTGGTGAATTATCAATACGTGCAGAGCAAATAAGATTGCTCGTAAAATCACTTCGACCAATGCCCGAAAAATGGCACGGCCTTGTAGATCAAGAGTTGAAGGTAAGGCAACGGTATGTTGATCTAATTGTTAGTGATGAAACTCGTAGAGTATTTCAGTTACGTACGGAAATTATCCGATTCCTGCGTTCTTCACTCGATACATTAGGCTTTTTGGAAGTTGAGACGCCGATGATGCACCCCATTCC
>PBDA01000026.1 GCA_002718345.1 Rhodospirillaceae bacterium | reverse complement strand
TGCAAGAATCCGGTATTCAACCCCAGGAGCGGGATTGATTAGTCCGCCGCCACATCACGACATCTATTCCATCGAGGATCTAGCACAGCTTATTCACGATCTTAAAAATGCTAATCCCTCTGCACGCATTAGTGTGAAGTTAGTATCTGAAGTGGGTGTTGGCACAATTGCAGCAGGTGTTGCAAAAGCCCACGCAGACCACATATTAATTTCAGGAGATTCAGGAGGCACTGGCGCATCTCCGTTAACTAGTATCAAGCACGCAGGGCTTCCATGGGAGCTTGGTATTGCTGAAACGCATCAGACATTAGTATTGAATGACCTTAGAAGCCGTGTTGTTTTGCAGACTGATGGTGGTTTGAAAACTGGACGTGATGTTGTTATTGCGGCCCTTCTTGGCGCTGAGGAAATGGGATTTTCTACGGGTCCTTTAATAGCGCTAGGTTGCATCATGATGCGTAAATGTCATTTAAATACATGTCCAGTTGGTATAGCAACACAGGATCCTGTGCTTCGGGAGAAGTTTGCTGGAACAGCTGAGCATGTAGTTAATTATCTGTTCATGGTTGCTGAAGAAGTTCGTCGGCTTATGGCAGAACTGGGTTTTCGACGTATGGACGATATGATTGGTCGTGTAGATATGCTTGAAACAAGAGATGCCATAGATCATTGGAAGGCTGATGGACTTGATTTAAACCCTATTCTCACGCCAGCTGTAAAGCCTAATAAAAAAACTGGAGTACGTTGTACTCAGAAGCAAGACCATGGTCTTGATAAGGCCTTAGACAAAAAGTTAATTGAAATGTCAGCAGATGCAATTAACCATGGAAAGAAAGTCAGTGAAAAACTTCCCATTTTTAATATTAATCGCACAGTAGGGACAATGCTGAGCCATGAAGTGGTTAAAATTTGGGGAGAACGTGCTCTACCCATTGACACCATTCATTTTAAGTTTAATGGCTCAGCAGGACAGAGTTTTGGGGCATTTTTAGCACGAGGGATTACGCTGGAACTAGAGGGAGATAGTAATGATTACGTAGGGAAAGGCCTTTCAGGGGGACGCTTGATTATTTATCCGCCACGAGAAAGTTCTTTTGTTCCAGAAGAGAATGTAATTATTGGAAATGTTGCATTGTATGGCGCAACAGGCGGAAGAGCATTTTTCCGTGGTCGTGCTGCTGAGCGATTCTGTGTCCGAAACAGTGGAGCTAGAACGGTCATAGAGGGAGTTGGTGATCACGCTTGTGAATATATGACAGGTGGAAGAGTAGTGATTTTAGGGCCAACAGGACTAAATTTTGCTGCTGGCATGTCTGGAGGAATCGCTTATGTATGGGATCCTGAAAGTTCATTCCCCGATAAGTGTAATAAGGGAATGGTTGATTTAGATATCGTTCAGGATGAGGAAGACATAGCAGAATTAAGGGAGCTTATTGAACTGCATAAAAAAAATACACAATCAACTGTAGCTGCAGAAATACTTGATAGTTGGCCAGATATTTTGGGTCAATTTGTAAAAGTTATGCCGACCGATTACAAACGTGTTCTTGCAGAACGCAAAAAACATGATGAGGAAATGGAGTCTTCAATACATGAGGATAATCCGGAAAAAATGGCTACGGTGAAGGAATAGTTAGTATGGGTAAGCATTCTGGTTTTTTAGAGTATCCCAGAAAGGTTGTGCCTTACCGTGATCCAAGCGAACGTTTAGGCGACTTTAATGAGATTTTTACTGAACCTGATGAAAAACATCTTAAGAGGCAGGGCGCGCGTTGTATGGATTGCGGTGTTCCCTTTTGTCAGTCAGCAACTGGTTGTCCGATAGATAACTTAATTCCTGAGTGGAATGATCTAGTTTTTCAAGGACGATGGGAAGAAGCCTTGGAAAGGTTACACAAGACAAATAATTTTCCAGAGTTTACTGGTCGTACCTGTCCTGCGCCATGTGAGGGTGCTTGCGTTCTAGGTATTACAGATCCAGCAGTTACTATAAAAAATATTGAGAACGCCATCATTGACAGAGGATTTGAAGAAGGGTGGGTCCGTCATGATCAGCCCCAAGAACGCTCAGGAAAAAAAGTGGCAATTATCGGTTCTGGCCCAGCAGGTCTTGCAGCTGCAGATCAACTTAATAAAGTCGGTCACCACGTCACAGTTTTTGAAAGGGAAGATCGCATCGGTGGTTTGCTGATGTATGGAATTCCAAATATGAAATTAGAAAAAAGTGTGGTTAATAGGCGAGTGGACTTGCTAAGTTCAGCAGGAGTTAAATTTTGTACTGGCGTTGATGTAGGAAGGGATACCGATCCTATAGAGCTAAAAGCTGATTATGATGCTTTGTTGTTGGCAACAGGTGCTACTAGACCAAGGGATCTATCTATACCTGGCCGAGATTTGAACGGCGTGCATTTTGCGATGGACTTCCTGACTTCCAACACACGTAGCCTTTTGGATAGTAATCTGCAAGACAATCAGTTTATTAACGCTAAAGATCTTGATGTGATCGTGATTGGCGGGGGCGATACAGGCGCAGACTGTATTGGGACTGCACTTCGTCATGGTTGTCGAAGCCTTATAAACTTAGAGTTGCTAGGTCAACCGCCTGTAGATAGAGAACCTGAAAATCCTTGGCCAAATTGGCCGCTAATTCTTCGCACTGATTATGCTCATGAGGAAACTATTTCACGGTTTGGTTCAGATCCTAGAACATTTAGCGTTTTATCAAAACAACTGTCAGGTGACAATGATGGAAAAGTCACAGCTCTTCAAACTACAGAAATATCTTGGACAACCAAAAATGGACGATCTGAGTTTGCTGAAATTAGTGATACAGGTAAAACATGGAACGCTGATTTAGTTTTGCTCGCGATGGGATTTCTTGGGCCGGAAACTTATGTGACTGATTTGTTAGGTGTTGAATTGGATTCACGTTCTAATTATTTAGCTAAGCATGGTGCATTTCAAACAAGTGTCCCTGGAGTGTTTGCGGCCGGTGATTGCAGAAGAGGTCAATCACTAGTTGTTTGGGCAATTAACGAAGGACGTGGTGTGGCAAGATCAATTGACCAATATTTAATGGGAAGTAGTGTTTTGCCGGCACCAGAGAATACCATGGGGTCGTCTGTCGCTTAGTATGAGTAAAGACTTTTTGGTTGGACGCCCTGGTCCTATACACTCTTCAGAGAATCATTTTGTCAATGGGAGTCGAATTACACCCCCTTTCCCAGAGAACACCGATAAAGCTATTTTTGGTATGGGTTGTTTCTGGGGTGCCGAGCGTTTATTTTGGGGTTTAAATGGCATTTATTCTACAGCGGTTGGATATTCTGGCGGCTTGACTGTAAACCCTACTTATGAGGAAGTTTGTACTGGTATAACTGGCCATGCTGAAGTTGTTCTGGTTGTTTATCAGGCTGAAAATATAAGTTATAACAAATTATTAAGTTTGTTTTGGGAATCCCATAATCCAACTGAAGGGATGAGACAGGGGCCAGATATTGGGACACAGTACAGATCCGTTATATATACCTTCACCCAGGAACAGTTAAGGCTTGCTATGCTAAGCAAACACCAGTATCAGGCATCGTTAAGCAAAGCTGGTTATGGAGATATCACAACAGAAATTGTAACGGCTTCAGAATTCTACTATGCCGAGGAATATCACCAACAATATCTAGGCAAAAATCCTAATGGTTATTGTAGTCTGGGTGGCACAGGAGTTATCTGTAGTCCTTTTGCTACATCTGTGTAATTATTTGTTTATTGTGGGAATTGCGATTTCAAACCTTACGCCTGTTCCATCTTTGAGGTTTTTAGCCTGAGCTTTACCCTTGTGAAATTTTGTTGCGAGAGAAACAATATAAAGCCCTAGCCCTAAATGTCTTTTTTTATCATCTGTTTTGCGTACGGTCACTAATGAGTCGAAGACTTGGGACTGCATTTTTTCTGGAAGAAGTGGTCCTTTATTTTCAACCGATAAAAAGACATTTTCTTTATCACCGGCTAATTGAATATTTATTGTTTTTTCTTTTGGGCTAAAGCTGGCTGCATTATCAACTAATTTGTCTAGCATCTGTACAGCAAGGTCAGGTGAACCATAAACACTTGTACATGGGGCTGTGTTTGTGAATTTAAAGTAATAACCACTAAAAACATCGCTATACCCTTCTATGCATCCCATTAATATAGGTTCTAAATCATAAGGCTCTGGTTCGGTATTCAATATGGCTTCCTCCATTCGCGTGGCTTCGCTCATAGAGTTCAGAATTTTTTCCAGACGAGCAACTCCTTCACGTAATCTTTCTAGGTAAGGGTCGAGTTTAATTTCATGAGGCTCACGTTCTAGGTTATCAAGTGAAGTCGCTATAACGGCAAGAGGTGTTCTAAGTTCATGGGCTAGTTTTCCCTTCAGTGTACTAAGGTAATCTGTGTAGTTTTCAAGTTGATCTAGAAGGTGTGTAAAGCTTCTTGCAAGGTCGCCTATTTCATCCTTTGCATCTCTTCCAGGGAGTGCAGTATGAATTTTTCCTTGTGGGTCAAGCGCACTGTCTGCTGCTTGAGATAGTTTTTGTACTCTAATAGATAACCAAGTGGCATATCCTAGAAGACTTATGAATACTAATAAGGTAGCCGCAAGACTTACACTCATAAGGCTAACGAGCGCGCCATTGGCAAGTGTCAGAATAGCATCACTACTTTTTTCTAAAACCACTACACCAGTTAATGTTGAACCATGGAAAATAGGAACTGAAGTTGTGACGATGGCGCTTCCTTCAGTACCGCGTGAATACCAAGCTGTTTGAGAGCTTTCAGTTTGGGTTGATATGGCAATTTTTTGAGTAAGCTGACCAATAGGGTCCTGAAGAATATCGTAGGGTGGATCGTTTCGACGTAGAATAAAACTATAAAATAGTTCGCTAAGGCTTAAAGGTGAATTGTCAAGATTATCAGTTAATGGATCTGTGGTTCCTTCATCAAACAGAACCCATCCCTCTTTATTAACTATACGAAGACGATGATCCGTTAGTAATTGCCTAAAATCTGCAACCGCTGAAGCTAGATTTTGACCACGATAGAGCAATCTTCCGAGTGATTTGTTATTTATCCAATAAGACTGTAGGTCAATATCATCTTCACCTAATTCTATCCAAGAACTTTCAACATTCACTTCATACGTAGATTTATTTGTAATACTTTGATTGGCGTTAATAATGGATATTCCAAGTCGCTCTCCTGCATCTCTAATGTCTACTCTTTCTTCAATACCATAACCTGTTTCAGTTTCATTCCAGTTAAAAATAGCTGAATTGTAAAAATTTTCTGTTGGTGCCCAATTTGGAGGCGCACTATGTTGTGCTTGGTACATGCCTTCTGTGCGCGCATGAAGCAAAAGTGAAAGTTCTTCATCACCCCCCATAAAGAGAATGACTCTATCTCCATACGGAGTGGATCCTACTGAGCTTTGATAAATTAAATCATCATCATTAAAGCTAAGAAATAAGTACAGATGATAATCGTGTTGACCAAGCCAGAGTGTTCCACTAGAACCTACTTTAAAATTCGCGGCATTATCTGGAAGCCCCCAGTCTTCCATCGTGCCGTTTAAGCCGGGTTGTTGGTCCAGAGTATGTGCATAAATTGTTTTTTCTGATGCTTCATTCCAATTTGGATTGAGCATATCTAGTTCCCGGTTGTTTAGAACATTCGCAATACTATTTGCGTTTTCAAGTAGAGTTATTTCTAGCTCAGATCTAAGTGAGTCTTCAAGAGATTGCACAACCTCATAACCAGCCCAAGGCATGGCCAGTGTGAGTAGTGCAAAGCCAAATAGTTGAGTTCTAAGTGACACGGTTAATTTTGTGTCATAGGTTGATCGTTAATCCAGCGATAACCCATACCATAGACCGTTTCTATAGATGAGAATTCTGCATCAATAGAAGTAAATTTGGAGCGGATACGTTTTATCTGAGAGGTAACACTACCATCATCTAAGTGTACACGTGCTGCAGACATGAGTTGATCGCGATTTCTAACATGGCCTGGTTTTTGCGCAAGACTATGTACAACCCAAAATTCAGTCACTGTTAAATCAATAACTCGGTCTTTCCAAGAAACAGTAATACGGTCGAGATCAAGCTTTAAAGACCCACGTTCTATGATTTGAGCTTCGCTTTCAGTGGCTGATAAAACATCTATCCTTCTCAGCAGGGCAGTAACCCGTGCTAGCAAATGTTCAATGCTGATTGGTTTGATAAGATAGTCATCAGCTCCTAGTCTCAATCCAGAAACCACATCGTAGTCACTATCTTTTGCTGTGAGAAAAATGATGGGCAGCCGGGAGGATTGAGCGCGTAACTCTTTACAGAGCTCAAAACCACCATCTACTTCGTTTCCTAAACTAATATCGATAATTACTAAATCGGGGAGGCGGTTTTTAAAAGCGGATAGCGCTTTTTGACGTGTAGAATAGCCAGCTACTTGATAGCCCTGTTTCGTTAGAGCCGCTAAATAATTTTCTCTAAGAGAAATTTCGTCTTCAACTACTGCTATTAGCTTTCTTGTGCTCATTTCTACTGCCCTTAACATAGTAATAAAAGCATTTTTTAGTTTAATAAAAAAACACTAATCATTATGACAATAGAAAAAACTTTTAGTTCATCTAATAAAAGATTATGCGCATTTGATTAAATGCTTGTGAGACTTAAATCAGTGTGGGACGTCACTAAGATAAAAAACTAAGCAGCCATAGCGCTTTTTAATTTACTAATGGCATTAGATTCTATTTGCCGAATTCGTTCAGCAGATACTCCATATTCGGACGCTAAGTCATGCAATGTTGCTTTTTTTTCGGCTAGCCAACGTCGAGCAACAATATCATTGCTTCGATCATCTAGACTAGCCATTGCTTCTGCTAAACGCTCATGGGCATTGAACTGCCAGTCAACACGTTCAATCAGTTCAGCTGGATCACTATTGGGACTGGGTAGATATGCAACGGGAGAAAATTCATCTTCATCACTCGAACTTGTATCATAGGATACATCAACTCCAGCAAGACGCTGCTCCATTCTAGTTACTTCATCAACACTGACACCAAGATCTTTTGCCACTATGGCTGTTTCTGCTTTTGATAACCATCCGAGATTCTTTTTTGCCTTTCTAAGGTTAAAAAATAACTTTCTCTGGGCTTTTGTAGTGGCAACCTTAACTAGCCGCCAATTTTTTAATACATACTCGTGGATTTCTGCTCGTATCCAATGAACCGCAAAAGACACTAGTCTTACGCCAACATCTGGATCAAAACGTTTAACCGCCTTCATCAGACCAACATTTCCTTCTTGAATTAGATCATTAAGTGGTAGCCCGTATCCGCTGTAACCACGAGCAATGTGGACCACAAAACGCAGGTGTGAAAGTATGAGTTCTTGGGCTGCCTCGAGATCACCGTCTAAGTGCAGTTGCATGGCAAGCTCATTTTCTTCTTCCTTAGTGAGCACAGGCACAGCACTAACAGCCTGAACATAGTGGTCCAGACTTCCGATTGGCCCGCCCAGTGTGAGCGCACTATTCCTTAGAGCAACCGTAGTTGTCACAGTATTTTATCTCCTAAAAGCAATGTGTATTTTAGCACTCTCTGTAGCAGAGTGCTAAAAGGACAGTTGATTGGTATTTATATTTATAAAAAATTTATTATAAACAATATGTTACTCTGGGTCTGCATCTCGTAGATGGCGTATCGTAGCGACCGCAGCCCCAGCCCAGCCTAGAAAAGTACCCATTCCAATTAATGCTAGTGTCTCTTTAAAATTTGGTCCAATTAGGCGGAAACCTGACTCGTAAAGCTGAGCTACTGATCTTGCTGGAGAGCTCAAAAGACCTAGTATTCCCCAAATAATCAAAATGGCAATAAGAGCGCCTGCAAAGCCAAACCATAAACCAGAGTAAAGAAATGGGCGTCGGACATACCCATTGCTTCCACCAACCAGTTTAGTCACTTCTATTTCATCTTGCCGATTGTTTATCTCTAACCTAATTGTGTTACCGATAACAACGACAACTCCAAAACCAAAGAGTACTGTAACTATATCTACTACCCGAAGTGTTAACTCTAAAATCGAACGTAGTCGGTCTATCCATGCAGTATCAAATTGCACTAAATTGGTTTCCTCCATTGCGTTAAGTGTTTTTGCTAGTTCTGAAATATTACTGTTTGCTCCATCCGCCGGACTGATTATTAATGCATGAGGCAAAGGGTTTTCTCCCAACGTATCAAGTGCCTCTCCAAAGCCAGAGTATTCTTGAAAGTCTGCTAATGCCTCTTCTCGTGTAATTAAAACCACATCGCCAACACCTGATCTTTGCTCAATATCTCTAGCTAAATCATTAGCACTTTTTTCATCAATACTCATTTCTAGATAGACAGTAAAATCTGTTGCAGAATTCCAGGATTCGCTAATCATAGATAGATTGTTAACCATAACCCGAAGTCCTGTAGGCAACGCAAGAGCTATACCAATAACTACTATTGTCATTAGATTTCCAACAGGCTGCTGTTTAATGCGTTGCAGTGCTTCGAGAAAATTTTTGTAGTGCAAATCTACGTATTTTTGGAAAAAGCTCACATCGAATCTCCATGGCTACTAGATTGGGAACTTTCCACTATTCGTCCACTTTCTAGTTGAAGTCGGCGACACTGTAACTTGTCTATTAATTCAACATCATGGGTAGCGATTAGAAGCGTTACTCCTACTTGGTTAAAACGTTCAAAAAGTTTCATGATTTCTAGAGATAGTTCAGGATCTAGATTCCCTGTTGGTTCATCAGCAATCACTAATTCAGGCCTACTCACTATTGCTCTTGCAATACCCACACGTTGTTGTTCACCGGTAGAAAGTGTTAAAGGAGAGTTATTTTCAAATTTCAGCAGACCAACCTGATCTAGTGCGGCTCGTACACGTCGGCTTACCTCACGACTCTTTAAAGCGCCGATTAGTAATGGTAAGGCGACATTATCAAATACGCTTCTATCTGATAGAAGCTTGTGATCCTGAAAAACTATGCCTATTTGTCTTCTAAAGTAAGGAATTTTTCTGCGAGAAATTCGAGAAGTATTTTGGTTGTTAACTAGTACGGTACCCCTTGTGGGACGTTCTATTAGCGCAATAAGTTTGAGCAAAGTGCTTTTGCCTGCACCAGAATGGCCTGTGATAAACGCCATATCACCTTTTTCTATATGAAAACTGGCGCCAGATAGGGCTTCTCGACCAGAGGCATATCGTTTTCCAACATTTTCAAAACGAATCATATTTTAATTTTTTGCAAAAAGTGCGTTTGCAAATACCTGTGCTTCAAACTGATGTAGGTCTGAAATATTTTCGCCTGTAGCCAAAAATCGAACAGGCAAACTTAATTCACGTGCTATTGCTAAAAGGATACCCCCTTTTGCTGTACCGTCGAGTTTTGTTACAACAAGACTCGATATTCCAATAGCCTCATGAAATGCTTTTGCTTGATTCAAAGCATTCTGACCTTGAGTTGCATCTAATACCAGAATAGTTTCATGTGGCGCAGAATAATCAAATCGTGAAATCACCCGCTTAATTTTTTTTAGCTGCTCAATTAAACCTGAAGTTGTATGAAGACGACCAGCAGTGTCTGCTAGAACTACGTCTACACCTTGTGCAAGAGAAGATTGTAGTGCATCAAAAATTACAGAAGCAGGATCTGCATTACCACTTGGAGCCACAATTTTAGTTTGTGTTATGGAGGCCCATTGGGTTAATTGTTCTACAGCACCAGCCCTGAACGTGTCACCAGCGGCAAGAAGTACTGAGTTATCATTTTGAGTTAAAGTTGAGGCAAGCTTGCCTATAGTGGTGGTCTTACCTGCTCCGTTAACACCAACTACTAGTACTACATAAGGTTGGTGTTTTTTATCTATTAACAAGGGGGCTTCTATTTGTTGTAATAACTCACAAACTACATTCTGTAGTAGATAGTAAGTATTTAGATTTTCACTATTCTTAGGATTAATTTTTTGCCTTACTTTATCGAGCAACCACATTGTAGTTTCTACACCAACATCCGCTAAGAGTAGCTGGGTTTCTAATTGTTCAAAGGAAGTTTCACTGAAGTTCAAATTGTTTGCAGATGTGCTTGATTTGATCACTGATTTTATTCCGCTTAGGAATTTAGGAATTTTTTTTCTAAATGATGGTTTAGAGGTCATAAGTGGCACTTTAATTTTTGCAGCTAAAAATAGAGGCGCAAAGTCTTTCTAGGATTATACTGGGGCACGGCCCTTCCTCAATGCTAAAAACCAAAGAGATTGTCTGTGAAAAAAAATCGTTCAAAAGCAACCAACAGCGTACGAATCATAGGCGGAAAATGGAGGGGTAGAAAAATAGGGGTTTGCAAGGAAACATCAGTTCGCCCGACGCCGGATAGGGTAAAAGAAACTCTATTCAATTGGTTGACAGCCTTACTTCCTGGGGCAAGCTGTTTGGACTTATTTGCTGGTACCGGTGCGTTGGGGTTTGAATCATTATCTAGAGGGGCTAAGAAAGCATGGTTTATTGAAAATGATCCTACGCTCTATAGAGCTTTGGAAAAACAGAAAATATCTTTTAATGCAAATGCTCGGCTTATTAAGGCAGATGCCCTGAAAGTAATTTCTGAAGTTACTTGTAGGCCATTTGACATCATATTTCTAGACCCGCCGTATGAAATGGATTTGTCTGCGGTATTACTTCAGCTACAGTTTTGGTTAAGAGATTCAAGCCTAATTTATGTAGAGCGAAATGCGATGCCTGATAAGTGTCCTATTACAAGCTTAGCAGAGGTTAATCCCAGTATGTCCATATGGAAAAAAGGGGCTGCTGGTCAAGTAGTATTCGGACTTTTTAAATTTAAGGAATGACGTTAGCCTGTTGTGAGGCGTAGAATGTATACATTGTTGACTACGGAATTTGATAGCTTATGAGTGTCAGCGCTATATATCCAGGCACGTTCGACCCTTTTACATTGGGCCATGCAGATTTGGTGCATAGGGCAGCAATTTTATTTGATAAGGTAATTGTCGCGATTGCTGAGAGCCCAGGGAAGACGCCATTATTTTCTCTTGATGAGCGGGTAGCGCTTGCTCGTGAGGCATTAAAAGACGAATCTAGGGTTTGTGTCACTAGTTATGATGGTTTGACAGTAGACTTTGCTCAACAAAACAAGTCTCAGGTAATTATCCGTGGGCTTCGAGCAGTCTCAGATTTTGAGTATGAGTTTCAACTGGCAACTATGAATCGCCATCTTACCCATGATGTTGAAACAGTTTTTTTAACGCCTACAGAAAACGTTACTTTCATATCTTCTAGTCTCGTGCGTGAAGTTGCACAGTTTGGCGGAGATATTTCGACTTTTGTACATCCTCATATAGCCAAAGCATTGCAGGCCAAATTTGATTAGTAGTTTTATGACAAGGGATCTTGGCAAGAGCATATCGTTTTTGCTGGTACTTACTTTTAATGTAGTAATTTGCATAGATGCTAAGGCTTTACCAAATAAGGCAGCGATTGCTTCTGCACACCCTTTAGCAAGTGAGGCTGGGGTAGAAATTTTAGCAAGAGGTGGAAATGCTTTTGATGCAGCAGTAGCTGTAAGTGCAGCGTTAGGTGTTGTTGAGCCTTATGGTTCTGGGTTGGGTGGAGGCGTTTTTTTTCTCTTACACCGTGCCTCAGATAGTAAATACACTATGATTGATGGTCGTGAGGTTGCGCCTTTAGCATCCACACCTGATATGTACCTTGATGCAAATGGCAACCCTGTACCGGGGGCTTCACGTGAAGGACCTCTGGCTGCTGGAATTCCTGGTTTGCCGGCAGCCCTAGTTCATCTAGCAGAAAATTATGGTCGTTTGTCACTCAGCGAATCCTTAAGACCAGCTATCCGCTTGGCTGAGCAGGGGTTTCCAGCTTACGAATGGCACCTAAGTCGGTTGGAGCGACTTTCAGGAAGTATGAATGATTCTGCCAAAGAGGTGTTTCTACCAATGGGTGAAATGCCGAGTGTTGGGGATACAATTTTTCAGAAAGACTTAGGCAATACACTGCGGATACTGGCTAGTGAGGGGCATAAAGGATTCTATAGAGGATTAGTGGCACAGAAATTGCTTGCGGCTGTTGAAAACGGTGGTGGCATATGGAGTGCAGTGGACTTAGCTAATTATCAAATTGTTGAGCGGGAACCCTTAATTGGTTTTTACAGAGGGATCTCTATTATTTCAGCACCACCACCTTCAGCCGGTGGGGTGGCTCTAATTAATATGTTCAATATGCTTTCTGGTTATGAAATTCAAAACCTTGACACGGTAATGCGCGTTCATCTTTTAGTAGAAATAATGCGACGAGCCTATCGTGACAGAAGTCAATATCTTGGGGATCCAGATTTCGTCGACATGCCGTTAGACATGCTCTTACATCCATTCTATGCAGCAGGACAACGTACAAATTTGAGCATCGAGAGATCAACACCCAGTATCAGCTTGTCTGGAATTAAGCCAATTCAATTAATTGAAGGAAACCAGACAAGTCATTTTTCCGTTTTAGATGGGGAGGGAAACATTGTCTCAGCAACGCAGTCTATAAACTTTTCTTATGGAAGTAAGTATATGGCTGATGGAACAGGCGTTCTTTTAAATAATGAAATGGACGATTTTTCAAAGAAACCAGGAACGCCTAATGGCTATGGATTGGTTAGCTCTGATGCTAATAGTATCCAGCCAGGGAAAAGAATGCTGTCTAGCATGACGCCTACTATTCTGAAGAGTAACGAAGGGGTTGCAATTTTAGGAAGTCCAGGAGGTAGCCAAATAATTACAATGGTTTTTCTTGCAGGACTTTCATGGATTGAGGGAGCTAATGCAAATGAAATGGTGTCCCGCCCGCGTTTCCATCATCAATATTTGCCAGATCGGATCTTTTTCGAGGCGGCCTCTTTAACCGACCGGGAAAGATCAGTTTTAGAATCCATGGGACATAGATTGGAGTTAAATGAGCGAACAGTAGGTAATGGAAATCTTCAGATAGTCACATGGGATCAAATTACAAACCAGGTAAGTGGCGCCTCGGACCCGCGTGGTATTGGAGAGCCGCGTTATTTTGAGCCGTAGAAATTATTAATAAAACTAAAATTATTATCGTTGACAATAAACACAGTAATAAGTTGACCTTTGATCAATAAGCCTGTTTTTTATCGGCGCATTACAGTTTGGACAGGGCCTGCCTTCTTTGCCGTAGACAGAGAGTGAAAGCTGGAAATAACCAGGTTGCCCGTCACTCTTTACGAAGTCTTGCAGAGTAGTACCGCCTTTATCAATAGCAGCTTTAAGAACTTGACGCACTTTTTCTACAAGTAAGTCTAGTCGTTTGAGGGAGATCCTATTAGCTGGTCGGGTAGGGTGTATACCAGCTTTAAATAAGGACTCATTTGCATAAATATTTCCAACTCCAGCGACAATGCGATTGTTCATCAAAAACTGCTTTATTCCTACTCGACGGTTTCTAGCAATTTTCCAAAGATACTTTCCAGTAAAGCCACTTCCAAATGGTTCTGGGCCTATATCTTTCAAGAGCCAATGTGATTTGGGGTTTAAACAGTAGTGAAGACTGCCAAATCGGCGAGGGTCATTAAATCGAAGAAGTGCACCAGAACTAAATATGACGTCTACGTGGTCGTGTTTAGAGGGTAGAACAGGGGTTTCAAGATAACGTAGGCTTCCTGACATGCCTAGGTGCATAAGTAAGGTTCCACGTGTTGTCTCTACAAGCAGATATTTTGCTCTTCTTGAGAGATTAACTATTGTTTGATGCTTTATTTGATCGGAAAGCATAGGGTCGACTGGCCAGCGAAGGCGGTGCTCGCGAATGAAAATACTTGCTATCGTTTCACCTATTAATAGAGGGACCAGACCTCTACGAGTAGTCTCTACTTCAGGTAATTCAGGCATTGGCAGAGCTTACTCTGTCAAGTCACGTGTCGCCAGAACTTGCTTAATTGCTGGCTCTGATAAGGTGTTTATTTAATTTTGGTTTCCTTGTACAGGACGTGCTTTCGTATCGTTGGGTCATACTTTTTGGTCTCCATCTTTTCGGGATGAAGTCGCTTGTTTTTCATAGTGGTGTAGTAATGTCCTGTTCCAGCAGAAGACATGAGGCGAATTTTTTCTCTCATTAATTTGTACCTCTATATTTTTTCGCCACGCTCGCGTAGATTTTTAACAACTTGTTCAATTCCAAGTTTGTCAATGATCCTTAATCCTTTATGCGAAACTTTAAGTTTGATATATCGTTGTTCATTTTCTAACCAAAATTTTTGCGTTTGCAAATTAGGCAAGAAACGTCGCCTTGTTTTGTTTTGTGCGTGAGAAACGTTGTTTCCCGACATTGGGCGTTTCCCAGTGACTTGGCATACTCGTGACATGAAACTAGATCCAATATTGGTGGTCGACAAAGGCGGGCACTATACCTGTTGACTGAGATAGGTTCCACCCTATTTAGAGGCTGTTCTAACTCTAATTTTACTGGTAATGGTGCGTTTCTGCGAGTATTGTTGTTGATATACAACAAAATACATGTAACTACTTTGCAGCTATTGGTTACCAGCGTAGACTGTGCGGTCATTTAAAAATTGTTTTTTAAATTTTTGTTCTTAATTTAATTATCATGCAAAAAGATGGGAATCAAATTAGTCCAAGGATAATTCTTGGGGTAACTGGCGGCATAGCCGCATACAAAAGTCCGGACTTGGTTCGAAGACTCATAGAAAGAGGTGCCCAGGTTCAGGTTGTGATGACACAGTCTGCAAAGACTTTTTTATCGCCATCAACTTTTCAAGCTGTTTCAGGTCGAAGAGTTCGGGATGATCTATGGGATGAGGCTGCTGAGGCCTCTATGGGTCATATTGAATTGGCTCGCTGGGCTGATCTGGTATTAATCGCGCCAGCGACTGCACACACTATAGGTTCATTAGCAGCTGGTTTGGCTGGAGACTTGTTAACAACATTAGCCTTAGCCACAGATGCTCCTATTCTGTTAGCCCCTGCCATGAATCAAGCTATGTGGTCTAAAAAGGCTGTACAAGAAAACCGTACCCTCTTGGAGAGTCGTGGTATTCGTTTTTTAGGTCCAGCCGAAGGGGAGCAAGCATGTGGTGACCAAGGACCCGGTCGTATGCTTGAACCAATTGACATAGTCAATGCAGTTTTTGAAGCACCAGTTCAGTTGCCATCAGAGGTGCTTAAAGGCTTAAGGGTGATTATTACCGCAGGCCCAACTAGGGAACCTATAGATCCTGTTCGCTATATCACAAATAGAAGTTCTGGAAAAATGGGTTTTGCTCTAGCCGCAGCAGCGCAACAAGCAGGAGCTGATGTAATTCTGATTAGTGGTCCAGTTTCAATAAAGACCCCAGCCGGCGTTAATCGATTTGAGGTGGAGACAGCTAAAGAAATGTATGAAAGTGTTCACCAGAGGGTTGATGGATCAGATTTATTTATCGCTTGTGCTGCAGTGTCGGATTACAGGCCTGAAATTGAATCTAGCGAGAAATTAAAACGCAGCGCTAAGAATCTCAACCTAGAATTAGTGCGTTCACCAGATACCTTGGCCAGTGTTGCGGAATTGCAGAATGGTCCTTTCACTGTTGGCTTTGCTGCTGAGACACAAAATGTTACTGAAAATGCTCGTATGAAGTTAATCAAAAAGAATCTCGATATGATTGCAGCTAACCGTGTAGGACCTGAGTGTGGTTTTGATCAGGAAACTAATTCTCTCAGAGTTTTTTGGAAGAATGGCGATATAGAATTAGAAAATGCACCAAAGTCTGTGCTAGCTAAAAGGTTGATTAATTTAATTGCAAAGCGCTATGTGGCTTCACAACCCAAGCAGAGCCCCTCTCAAGTCATATAATGTATAGATTCAGAATAACTCATGCCAAATCCAAAGACTCGACCTATTAAACTAAAGATACTTGATGAGAGGCTAGGTGCTGAGATTCCTTTGCCTGTACGTGGAACAGAGGGTTCAGCAGGAGTGGATTTACGAGCATGTATGGAAGATACGCTGGAACTAAACCCCGGTGACTGTGAATTGATACATTCAGGTCTCGCTATTCACATTGAGGATCCGAATCTAGCTGCAATAATACTCCCACGATCAGGTCTTGGTCACAAGCACGGGATTGTCCTTGGAAATTTAGTAGGTTTAATTGATTCTGATTACCAAGGCGAGCTCTTAATTTCTTGCTGGAATCGTGGAAACAAGACTTTTTGTATAGAGCCTGGAGAACGAATCGCTCAGCTTGTTATTATTCCCGTGGTTCAGACAGAGTTCGAACTTGTAAAGTCATTTGATGAGAGCGGTCGTGGTGCGGGTGGTTTCGGTCATACAGGCTGTGAATAACAAGATTTAGTTATTGCGACACGTTTGGGATTTTGCCATAACGATTTCTGTACTCTCTGACGGCGGGAAGAAAACTTGCAAGTTCCACACTATTTTCAAGATGATTAACCAAATCGCTTAGTGACAAAATACTGTGAACCGGCACCCCGATTTTATTCTGAAGTTCCTGAACTGCAGATAGCTTACCTTCTTGTCCTATTTCCTCTCGATCTAACGCCACAAGAACTCCCGCTGGTTCACCACCCTTTGCTTTAATTATTTCTACTGCTTGAATAGCAGCTGTTCCAGCTGTAATGACATCATCTATTATGAGTACTTTACCGGTAATTTTTGCTCCAATACTGGTACCTCCTTCTCCATGATCTTTTGCTTCTTTCCGATTAAATGCAAAGGGGTAATCAAGACCATAGTTTTTCGCGAGTGCTGCTGCCGTAAGGTTGACTAAGCCAATCCCTTTATATGCAGGGCCAAAAAGCATATCGAATTCAATATCACTTTCACTTAACGCGGATGCATAACATTGCCCTAAGTTTGAAGCTGCATAGCCTGTGTTAAATAACCCGGCATTAAAAAAATAGGGGCTTATGCGTCCTGATTTCAATTCAAATTCGCCAAATCGCAATGCGCCATGTTCTAGCGCCAGATTTAAAAATTGCTTCTTATAGGTTTTCATACGAATAAAGATTGTTCCCCCCATCATACAAGGCTTCAACAAATCTAGGGAGACGTGATCTTGTTCTCTTTATCATTTTAGGTTTGATCTTCTGTTTCTGACCACGGAGCAACCACTATCAAGAGCAGCATTCCCGGTACCGCTACTAATGCGCATAAAAGGAAAAAATTAAAATAACCTATAGCCTGAACAATAAAGCCAGTTGTTGCATTTGCAAAAGTACGCGGCACCGCCATAAGACTTGTTAAAAGTGCAAATTGTGTTGCCGTAAAACGGCGACTAGTCTGTTTTGCCATAAAGGCTGTTAGTGCAACGATGCCAAGTCCAACGCCTATGTACTCTAAGCTCGCGGCCGCACTTAATGCATAAATATTATTGCCTATTTTGGCTAAAGCTGCGTACCCAAAAATAGAAATTATTTGAACAAACCCAAAAAGCCACAGAGCTCGATTAATAGACAATCGCAACATCAATAGACCTCCAAGTAAAGTACCAATAATTGTAGAACCGAGAATAACAAACTTTGCTGTCGTGCCTATCTCAGTCAGAGTAAACCCTATATCTATAAAGAATGGGGTTTGTAGCGCCACAGCCATGTTGTCGCCTAGCTTATAAAAAAACATAAAACTAAGAATGAGTAGCGCTGATTTAATTCCATCCCGACTAAAAAATTCCTTAAAAGGATTAACAACAGCTTCTTTAATAGTACGTGGTGCTATTTCATCATCTGAGGCTTCTGGGATTAGTAAAGTAGTAATAATTCCAATAGACATAAACATACCCACGACCCAGAAGACCGTAGTCCATGGCAAAAAATCAGCTAGTACAAAACCTATCGAACCTGGGATTAGTGATGACACTCGATAAGCATTTATAAAAATAGAATTTCCAGTGCCTAATTCGTCATCTGTTAGCATTTCTCTGCGATAAGCATCAAGTACGATATCTTGTGTTGCGCTAAACAGCGAGGTAAGAAAGACAAGCCAAATTACTGCAACTAAATTTTGGCTTGGATCAAAAGCGCCAAACTGTGTTATACAAATCAGGAGTAGGCATTGGCTAGTTAATGCCCATCCACGTCGTCGTCCAAGAAAAGGCAAACTAAATCGATCTATGAATGGAGCCCAGAGAAACTTCCATGTGTATGGCAAAGTGACAATTGTGAAGAGACCAATAGTGGCGAGGTCGATACCTTCAGTGCGCAACCAAGCTGGTATAAGCTGAACTAATACATAAAGAGGCATTCCGGAGGAAAACCCCTGAAAAATGCAGATGAGCATGTGCCGATTCAGAAGAATTTGCTGCCATGATCGGCTCTCTTCATTATATTGAGCAGTCAAGATATAACCTTGATCCTATTTGATTCACAACCATGATTGAATATGCGATTCATCAAGTTTAACTTGGTATCAATGCGGTTAACATTATGTATTTTAGAAAAGTTGTGGCAATGATTTACTTAATCATGACAAAAATATGAGTATTGTTTTATGTAGGACAGACGAAATCACCGACCCCGGGAGTCGACAATTCACCTGGGGAACTGGGCTATGGCCGCTTGAAATTTTTGTTGTCAAAAAAGATGGAGACGTATTTGGTTATGTAAACAGATGTCCTCATGCTGGCCATCCTTTGAATTGGCAAAGAGATCGCTTTCTGACAAAAGATCAGAATTTGATTATTTGTAATTCACACGGAGCACGCTTTCAAATTACTGATGGACTTTGTGTAAGTGGTCCTTGTCCTGGGTCGGTACTTACAAAGATAAGGCTTAACATAAATAAAAAACACATAATCGCCGACAAGAAAGAATTGGATACCTTATTGAAACAAATGCAGAAGCATATTTCCTCTAAGTGATTTAGCGTGATTTTTATATTAAGCGATAGAGTAAATCTGTTGTTATATGACCAAGGCGTTTGCCACGCCTTTCAAATTTTGTAGGCGGTCTTTGGAGCAGACTATCGTTTTCGTTATAGCTTATTTCCGTAAATTTTTTGTTTTCTGATAGCACATTTTTTATATGTAATGCGTAGTCTTTCCAGTCAGTTGCAATGTGTAAAACGCCATTCGAACGTAAAATACGGCCTATATTATGTATAAATAAGGGCTGTATAAGACGCCGCTTATGGTGGCGTTTTTTAGGCCATGGATCAGGAAAAAACATATTTACTACATCAAACTGATGATCCATTAGCATCTCTTCTATAACCTCAACGGCATCGTGTTGAATAATTCGCACGTTTTTAATGCCTGCACGTTGAAGGAGTAAAAGTAAATGGCCAATTCCCGGCTCATGAACTTCTATGCCCAGATAATCCACATCTGGGTTGTTGACCGCTAGGGTTACCAGGGCCTCACCATCTCCAAATCCAATATCAAGCACTCGAGGTGAATTGCGACCAAAAGTTTTCGACATGTCGATTTGCTCTCTAATCGACAAGCACCACAGCGGTGTTAAGTCTTTAAGAGCTCTACGTTGGGCGCTTGTAACTCGTCCAGGACGGCGAACAAAGCTTCGTATTTTTCGATGCGGTAGTTCTGTCATAGCTCTGATTCTAGCTTTGTCGGGAGTTTTATGTGAGCGTAACTAAATCCTTTTTAAGTTTAATAAGTATTCTCTTTTCTATCTCGATGTAAAATTTGTATAAATCAAACATATAGCGGGCGTAGTTCAATGGTAGAACCTCAGCTTCCCAAGCTGATGATGGGGGTTCGATTCCCCTCACCCGCTCCAGTTTTGTAGTAATGATTTTAAATATCGTTAACATGTATTTGTGCAGCTCAAATTTCATAAAAGCTTATTAGGTAAAGCATGATTCGAATACTGGTGATACTCATAGCATTGTTTGTTGGCTCATTGCTAGCTGCAGAATTGGAATCTGTCGAGATTAAATATGATGGAGGACGTTACAAGTTAGTGTCAGAAAGCCAGCTTGCTGCTCCTATTAAAGCCGTCTTTGACGTATTGATTGATTACGATAAGTTTAATCAGATTTCAAGTGTTTACAGGGAGTCTGGTTACACAGACCCAGCCCCCGATGGTACGCCACAAGTTTATACACATATTAGAGGATGTATTCTGTTCTTTTGTAAGAGCATAAGAAGGCTTGAGCGACTTGAAATAAGTCCGCCCTTTTATATCCGTGCTACAGTTTTACCTGAACATAGCGATTTTAATTTTTCTGTTTCACAGTGGGATTTGGAATCTAAAGACGGTGGAACTTACGTTACTTATTCTCTGGAAATGGAACCTGCATTTTGGGTGCCGCCTGTAATCGGGCCATGGGCAATCCAGCGACGTTTGGAGCGAGATGCTCAGCCAGCGCTAGATAGAATAGAAAGAATAGCGCAGGAGAATATAACAATAAGAACAGCTAACTAGTGGATAAATTTCCAATTCAACTTATAAGTTGGTTTGAAAAGTTTGGGCGCCATGATTTGCCCTGGCAAAAGAATCGTACTCCCTATAGTGTGTGGGTGTCTGAAGTTATGTTGCAACAGACACAGGTTGCTACAGTTATTCCTTTTTTTAAGCGGTTTATGAGAGAACTGCCAACAGTTAAATCTCTTGCTGCTGCGGAATTAGATGAAGTTCTCGCTCTTTGGGCAGGTCTAGGCTATTACGCAAGAGCTCGTAATTTGCACAAAGCTGCAAATTTGTTGGTAAAGGATAACAACGGTCACTTTCCTCAAACAGTCAAAGAGCTTATGGAATTACCAGGCATTGGCCGTTCAACAGCGGGTGCAATTGTTGCAATTGCTTATAACCAACAAGCATCAATACTAGACGGTAATGTAAAGCGCGTGTTATCGCGATACCATGCTGTAGAAGGTTGGCCTGATAAGACAGATGTAAAAAAAAAGCTTTGGGGTTTATCTGAAAAGCATACTCCTACTGATAGAGTAGCTGAATTTACTCAAGCTTTAATGGATCTTGGCGCGACAGTTTGTTTGCGCACTAATCCACGGTGCATAGAATGTCCAGTGAACAGTCACTGCGTAGCAAGACAAAAAAATCTACAAAATACTATTCCTGGAAAGAAACCAAAAAAAAAGCGTTTGAGCAGAAAAATATGCATGCTACTAATCGAAGATGTCCATAAAAGAATATTGCTTGAAAAACGATCAACAAATGGTATTTGGGGAGGGCTATATAGCTTGCCTGAGCTTTCGGTTGGCCAAGATCCAGTTGAATGGTGCAAGAAAACTCTTGGTCTGAAAATAACATCACAAAAAGTCATGCAAAAAATGAATCATTCATTTACTCATTTTGACTTAAATATTCATCCTCTTTTGGTTCGTTTAGATGACGTATCGTGCCAAATGGTCGATCATGATGACAGGCTCTGGTATAACCCAGCTGAAGACATTCAAGTTGGTGTGGCATCACCTGTTGCAACTTTATTGAAGTCTCTACAATCAACTGGAGAATAAAGGAATGAGTCGAAATGTTAAGTGCGTACTGTTGGGCATTGAATCAGAAGGTTTGGATAGGCCAACTTATCCTGGCGATCTTGGTCAAAGGATTTTTGAAAACGTTTCGAAATTAGCCTGGCAACGATGGCTTGGACATCAGACAATGCTCATAAATGAATATCGTTTGACGCCAATCGAGCCAAAGGCTCGTCAATTCCTTGAAGAGGAAATGGAAAAATTCTTTTTTGGAGGAGGCTCGGAAAAGCCACCTGATTTCAAAGAGGAATCCTAGGCGATAGAAGAATTTTTTGTTCTAGTCTTTATCGATTCATGCGGCTCTCAATTAGTTCTTCTACCACTGCAGGTTCAGCTAAGGTTGAAGTATCGCCAAGTTCATCATAGGAATTTTCAGCTATTTTTCTAAGAATGCGTCGCATGATTTTTCCAGAACGAGTCTTCGGAAGACTTGGTGCCCACTGCAGATGATCTGGGCTTGCGATTGGTCCGATTTCCTTTCTCACCCAAGCGATAAGCTCTTTCCGAAGCGCTTCATCAGGGGTTTCGCCAGCGTTTAAAGTCACATAGGCATAAATTCCCTGACCTTTTATATCATGTGGAAAGCCGACGACAGCTGCTTCGGCTACTTTTGCGTGGGCTACTAAAGCACTTTCAACTTCAGCAGTACCCATGCGGTGTCCGGAGACATTGATGACATCATCTACTCGGCCAGTGATCCAATAGTAACCATCTGAATCTCTGCGGGCGCCATCGCCAGTAAAATATTTTCCAGGAAATTGGCTGAAATATGTATCAATAAAGCGCTGATGATCCCCGTAGACCGTGCGCATTTGACCAGGCCAACTATCAAGTATGACCAAGTTACCACTTACCGCTCCATCTAGTTTCTCGCCTTCATGATCCACTATGGCTGGTTGAATCCCGAAAAATGGGAGTGTGGCCGACCCTGGTTTGAGAGCAGTAGCACCGGGTAGCGGGGTTAACAAAATGCCACCTGTTTCTGTTTGCCACCAAGTATCTACAATTGGACACTTTTCATCACCCACGACTCGGTAATACCATTCCCAAGCCTCGGGATTGATTGGTTCACCTACAGTGCCAAGTAACCGAAGTGTTGATCTCGAGCATTTTTTAACTGGTGCTTCACCATCTCTCATAAGTGCACGAATCGCAGTAGGTGCAGTATAAAAAATATTAACCTTGTGTTTGTCTACAATCTGCCAAAAACGACTGCTATTAGGGTAGTTTGGAAC
>PBDA01000025.1 GCA_002718345.1 Rhodospirillaceae bacterium | reverse complement strand
TTAGAAAAAATACCTGAATAACGTTCTGTTAAGGCGCTTACGCAGGTTCCAGTCAACGTGGCGTAGTCAATTATTATTTTGGGATTTTCTCGGGCAGCTAGAGCCAAGGTATCTGCAAGAACCATACGTCCTTCGGCATCTGTGTGGATGACTTGTATTGTTGTGCCATTTGCGGATTTTATGATGTCTTGAGATTTATAGGCTGTTGCTGATATACGGTTTTCTGTGACTGCAAGCCATGCATCAATACTATAAGGCACTTTTAGTGAGGCTAGTGCTATCAATGTGCCCAATGCTACAGCGCTTCCTCCCATGTCCATGTGCATATCTAACATACTTTTAAAGGGTTTTAGATTATTACCACCTGTATCAAATAAAATTCCTTTGCCAATAAGCATTAGATCTGCGGGTTCCTCTCCATTAGGTCGATATTTTAGTTTGATTATTCCTGCATCCCGAGCAGCATTTCCTTGTGATACAGCTAAGAACGCATTAGCCCCAAGTTTCTTTAATGTGGATTCGTTAAGTATGGAATGTTCAATACTATATTGACCGCAAAGCTCATCAATTAAATCAAAATATTTCCTTGCATCTAAAATGTTAGGAGGAAGTGCAGTGAACCACCGCGCTATGTTGTTTCCAAGTGATTGTGCTTGTATAGAATCCAGGGAAATTCTAGATTCAGATGACAATATGCGGAGATGTTTTAACCTTGTTTTTGTTTTTGTTTTTGTTTTGAAAACTGGCAATTTAAATGCTTCTGCTTCAGCAGCGACTGTTAAAGCTGAGACTACTTTAATGCGATCCAGTTCGTTCAAACCCAATACTAAGAGCCCTAAGTTACTTGGGTTTTCGTGATTGCAGGCTGCAATTAGGTTACGTGCCCAACATAATTGGTTATATGTTGTTCCTGCAGTATTGAAAGATATAGTTATAGTTGTAGCCTTAGCATTATTGATTCTCAAGTGCGCTATTTCCTCTCCTGCTCGACTTTTTTTTTGCAAAATGCGTTTAATTTGTTGGCCTTGAGGGAGGTGTTTGAAAAGTAATTCCGGTGGGTTTTTTGGAATAATAATCAACGCATGATCAAGTGAATCCAGTGTCTTTCGAGTGGTATGACCGGCTACTTGAGTGGTTTTTAATGGTGTGAAATCAGGTAGGTTTATCATTGACTTGCCTTGACCCGCTGTTAGCAAACCCTGATCATATTGTGCTTAGCCGGCGGGCTCGGAAGCAACAGGGACCGCGGCTAGATATCCTATCAGGAGAGCTTGATTAATTCACACGCTCTTTCTGAACCCGTTTTGGCTATGGGAGAAGATGCCGATGGCTAGTGCGCGACCAATATCACTTAATTTACCAAGGCGCGATGATTTAGATCCTGAGGAAACCCAGGATTGGTTAGAGTCAATGGATTCAGTTCTGCGAGTACATGGACCAGATAGGGCGCACTATCTCCTTGAACGTATGATTGATCATGCGCGACGTACGGGTACGTATCTTCCTTTTAGGTCAAACACAGCTTATTTAAATACTATATCTGCTGTAAACGAAGAGCCGTATCCTGGTGATCGTGCTATAGAGAAAAGAATAGAGGCCTACATTCGCTGGAATGCTATGGCCATGGTTGTTCATGCTAATTGGAAGAGTTCTGAGTATGGTGGTCATATAGCAAGCTATGCTTCATCTGCAACTTTGTATGAAGTAGGTTTTAATCATTTTTGGAGAGCGCCTAGTAAAAATCATGGCGGTGATCTCATTTTTTTTCAAGGCCATTCATCTCCTGGTATTTATGCGCGGGCCTTTTTAGAGGGCCGATTAAGCCAAAAACAGCTTGATTATTTTCGCCAGGAAGTAGAGGGCCCAGGCTTATCATCTTATCCCCATCCTTGGTTGATGCCAGATTTTTGGCAGTTTCCAACTGTATCAATGGGGCTTGGACCTATGATGGCGATATATCAAGCTCGTTTTTTGAGTTATATGGAAAATCGGGGAATTCTACCTAAGCAGGATCGGAAGATATGGTGTTTTTTGGGTGATGGAGAAACAGATGAAGCTGAAGCCATGGGTGCAATTACGATGCCAGTTAGGGAAAAGCTTGATGATTTAGTTTTTGTAATTAATTGTAATTTGCAGAGATTAGACGGACCTGTTCGAGGAAACGGAAAAATTATTCAGGAACTTGAGGCAGCTTTTGGTGGAGCTGGTTGGAATGTAATAAAAGTTATCTGGGGTTCGCGTTGGGATAAGTTGTTATCGCAGGACCATGGGGGTGTCCTTGGTCGGGTAATGGAGGAAACGGTAGACGGTGAGTACCAAAATTATAAGGCAAATGGCGGAGCGTACACTCGCGAACATTTTTTCGGTAAAGCACCTGAGTTGAGCAAAATGGTTTCGGAAATGTCGGATGATGAGATTTGGCGTCTAAATCGAGGTGGACATGATGTGACCAAGGTATATGCAGCCTATCAACAGGCTGTTAATCATGTTGGGCGACCAACGGTGATATTAGCAAAGACAGTGAAAGGTTTTGGGATGGGTGCTGCTGGAGAAGGGCAGAATGTTACACATCAGAAAAAGAAGCTTGATATTGATGAATTAAAGGCTTTTCGTGATCGCTTCGATATTCCTATCACCGATAAGAAAATCGCTGACTTGCCATATTATAAACCTGCTGAGACAAGCGAAGAGATGGAGTATCTCAGGTCTAAACGAGAGAATCTAGGTGGGTTTCTTCCTGTTCGGAGAGATCATGCCAAGAGCCTTAATGCTCCAAAACTTGACGTATTTTCTACTCAATTGAAAGGAACTGGTGATAGGGAGATCTCAACCACGATGGCTTTGGTTAGAATGTTAACTTCTCTGGTTAGAGATAAGAATATTGGCCCCCGTATTGTTCCTATAGTGCCAGATGAGGCTCGAACATTTGGTATGGAAGGAATGTTTCGACAAATTGGCATCTACTCTTCAGTTGGTCAGCTCTATACACCCCAAGATGCTGATCAATTAATGTATTACAAAGAGGATCAGGATGGCCAGATACTGCAAGAGGGAATTAATGAGGCGGGAGCATATTGTTCATGGCTTGCTGCCGGTACATCGTATAGTAATCATGATGTTCAAATGATCCCCTTCTATATTTTTTACTCCATGTTTGGGTTTCAGCGTATCGGAGATTTTGCATGGGCTGGTGGAGATTTACAGGCTCGTGGTTTTGTTGTTGGAGGAACAGCAGGTCGAACAACTTTGGCAGGCGAAGGTTTACAGCACCAGGATGGCCATAGTCAATTAGTTGCAACAACAATCCCTAATTGTCGTGCTTATGACCCCTGTTTTGCATATGAGCTTGCGGTGATCGTGCAGGATGGTTTAAGACGGATGTATGAAGAACAAGAAAATGTTTTTTATTACATTACTTGTATGAATGAAAATTATATTCACCCTCCAATGCCTGATGGTGTAGAGAAGGGTATCCTTAGAGGTGCCTATCAATTGAAGTCCGCTCAGGATGAAAATACGAAAGTGCAATTGTTGGGTTCAGGCACCATCTTAAGAGAAGCACAAGCTGCTGCACAGATTTTAGATGATGAGTTTGGTATAAAAGCTGATGTTTGGAGTGTTACAAGTTTTAGCGAATTACGAAGGGATGCTTTGGATGTAGAAAGATGGAATGAACGTCATCCTCAGAAAAAGCCTAGAGAAAGTTACGTTTCTCAATGCCTAGCTGGTAAATCGGGTCCATTCGTTGCTGCTACTGATTATATTAAGTCTGTACCAGATCAAATTCGTCAATGGGTGCCAGGCCGTTATGTTGTTCTTGGGACAGATGGATTTGGTCGTAGTGACAGTCGTGAAGCGCTAAGAAGTTTTTTTGAGGTGGATCGTTATTCTATAGTGCTTTCTGCTTTAAAGGCCCTCATGGATGAAAACGACTTGGAGAAATCTATAGTTGTAAAAGCCATAAAGAAACTTGGTATCGATCCTGAAAAACCAAATCCCGTATCACTCTAGAGATAACTGAGTAATATTTTATGGAAGTTTTTGTACCTGATCTTGGCGATTTCTCTGATGTAGAAGTCATAGAGATACTGGTTTCTGAGGGAGACCAGATTCAGAAAGAAGACCCATTGATCATGTTAGAAACTGACAAAGCTACGATGGAGGTCCCCTCGCCAGCTGCAGGGATAGTAAAAAAGCTGAAAGTTACAGTAGGTGACCGTGTGTCTGCAGGCCACAATTTATTGCTACTTGATAAGTTTGTTGAAAAAAATGCGGCTTCAGAAAATAAAAATGCTGAGCTAGGTAGTTTAAATCAATCTGAAGTTAGCATAGATATCATCGAAGTATTAATACCTGAACTTGGTGATTTTGCAGATGTAGAAGTTATAGAGGTGCTCGTATCTGCGGGTGACCATGTTCAATCAGAAGACCCATTGATTACTTTAGAGACTGATAAAGCAACAATGGAGGTTCCATCGCCAGCTGCAGGTGCCGTTAAAACTATTCATGTTTCAGTAGGTGACAGAGTATCTTCTGGGCATAACTTGTTGTCACTAGAAGTCTGTAATTCTACTGATAAAGACCTAATGACAACTATGATGCCATCAGTGCCTGATGAGGAGTCGGTGTTAAAAGATGAGATTTCTCATGGTGAGTTTCCATCGACTGAAATTGATAAGAAACAGCATAAGACTATTCCAGTAGCTCCAGTTATTGATCATGCTAGTTTTTCTAAGGCCCATGCTGGGCCATCAGTTCGAAAGTTAGCTCGAGAGCTAGGGGTAGATCTTGCCCAAGTTACTGGTACTGGTCAGAAAGGGCGTATTACTGCTGAAAATGTTAAAGCGTGGGTCAAAAACTTCTTACAGCGACAAGGAACAAAGGTATCAAGTTTGCCGTCTGTAGTTGAAGTAGATTTTTCCAGCTTCGGTTCTATAGAGGTGGAACCTCTAACTAGAATTCAGAAAATTTCAGGTCCTCGGTTGCAGGCAAGCTGGCTCAACTTGCCTCATGTGACTCAACATGATGAAGCAGATATTACACAACTAGAGAATTTCCGTAAGAAAGCACAAGAGGGTAGGGAAATTAAGATAACCCTACTTACGTTTGTGATTGTTGCATGTATTCGTTGCTTGAAAGAATATCCAAAATTCCGTTCGTCTTTGGCTAACGATGGTAAAAATTTAGTTAAGAAAAACTATTTCCATATTGGTTTTGCAGCCGATACCCCTGAAGGGTTAGTAGTGCCAGTTATTCGTAATGCGGATCAGATGACTTTTTATGAAATTGCAGCTTCTCTAGAGGACCTTAGTCAAAGAGCACGCGAGGGGAACCTTAAATCTCAGGAGCTGCAAGGCGGTGTCTTCACAGTTTCTAGTTTAGGCGGGATTGGCGGTACTGGGTTTACACCAATTATTAATGCTCCTGAGGTAGCAATACTTGGTGTTTCTAGGAGTCAGATTAAACCAGTCTATAAAGATGGAGTATTTGTACCCCGACTTATTTTGCCCTTTGCTCTCTCATATGATCATCGAGTGATAGATGGTGCTGCTGCAGTTAGATTCACAAATTATCTTTCTGAGAGCCTTAAAAGTTTGAATAGTTCATTGGAAGATTAAAAGTGAAAAAAACGGAGACTCAACTATTGGTTTTAGGTGCTGGCCCTGGAGGTTATACATCAGCATTTCGTGCTGCTGATTTAGGCTTAGATGTGGTTTTAGTTGATCGTTGGTCTACGTTAGGTGGTGTTTGTCTGAACGTGGGTTGCATACCATCTAAGGCATTGTTGCATGCTGCCAATGTTATACAAGAGGCAGGAGAGATGGCATCGTGTGGTATCGATTTCGGGCAGCCAAAGATTGATGTTCGGAAGCTGGATAATTGGAAAGATGGGGTTGTTAGAAAGTTAACAAGTGGTCTAGATGGTTTAGCTAAGCAGCGTTCAGTCAAGGTTGTTGAGGGAGTAGGCCAATTTGTTTCTCCTTATGAATTAGATGTTGAAAAAGATGGTACGAAAAGTCGTATATCATTTGAACAGTGCATTATTGCAGTAGGGTCTGAGCCTGCAAAACTAAAAGATCTACCTGATGATCCTAGAATTATTGACTCTACTGGAGCACTAAAGTTAGACCCATTACCTGATAATTTACTTGTAGTTGGAGGCGGAATTATCGGACTTGAAATGGCGACCGTTTATTCGTCGCTTGGGGTAAAAGTTTCAGTGGTTGAGATGACTGAAACTTTAATACCCGGATGTGATAGAGATCTTATAAGTCCTCTCCAGAAACGCGTATCAACGAGTTATGAGTCAATTATGTTAGGGACAAAAGTCACTTCAATCAAACCTGAAGCTAATGGTTTGCGTGTGAGTTTTGAAGGTCATGAAGCGCCCGATAAAGATAAAAATTTTGCTCAAGTTTTGGTTGCAATAGGTAGAACAGCTAATGGTGGTCAGATAGCTGCAGATCAAGCAGGTTTAGACGTAGATAATAGAGGCATTATTAAGGTTGATAAGCAAATGCGTACTAATGTTCAACATATTTTTGCGATCGGTGATGTCGTTGGTGATCCAATGCTTGCACATAAAGCCTCATATGAGGGCAAAATAGCTGCAGAAGTTGCGGCTGGTCAAAAGAGTTTTTTTGATGCTCGTGTAATTCCGTCGGTTGCCTATACAGATCCAGAGATTGCTTGGGTTGGACTTACTGAAAATGATGCAAAATTGAATAACATTTCATACGAAAAAGGTGTTTTCCCCTGGGCAGCAAGTGGTCGTTCACTTTCATTGGGTCGTACGGAGGGAATCACTAAACTTTTATTTGACCAGGAAACTGGTCGAGTTTTAGGTGCAGGTATAGTCGGAACCAATGCCGGTGATCTTATTGCAGAGGCTTCTTTGGCAATTGAAATGGGTGCCGATGCCGCAGATATTGGTATGACAATTCATCCCCACCCAACTTTGTCAGAGACAGTTGGATTTGCTGCAGAAGTTTCTGAAGGCGTGATAACTGACCTTTATATGCCTAAGCGCTGACATTATTTTAATATTAAATGCTCTTTTCCTTGTGCTCGCAAAGGTCAGATATTATGCAAGTTTCACAGTTAGGCTTTCGTGCTTTGCATATGTAGCGCCCATGGAGGAGAAGCCAGTGATGTGCATTCATTTTGTATTTTTCAGGAGTGACTTTTAAAAGTTTTTTTTCAACTTGAGCAACATTTTTTCCTGGCGCTATGCCTGTTCTGTTAGAGACTCGAAAAATATGAGTATCAACGGCAATTGTAGGCTGACCAAAAGCTGTATTTAGGATGACGTTAGCAGTTTTTCTGCCTACACCGGGAAGTGATTCAAGCCCTTCTCTATCTTTAGGAACAATTCCGTCATATTTTTCTATAAGAATCTCACATGTGCGCCATATATTTTTGGCTTTATTATTGAAGAGACCAATAGTCTGAATATAATTTTTTAATTCAGTTAGTCCAAGTGCAAGCATAGTCTGGGGTGTAGCGGCAACTTCAAATAATTTACTCGTTGCTTTATTTACGCCAATATCTGTTGCTTGGGCAGAGAGGATCACTGCTATAAGAAGTTCAAATGGTGATGAAAAATTCAATTCAGTTGTGGGTTTAGGGTTTTCTTTTTGAAAGCGATTATATATTTCCTTAATATTTTTTGAGTTCACTCCTAAGCTCCCGAGGTAATAATAGATCAAATACGTTTTACCTTAACTTTAGAAACCAACAGATTTCTTAATGCAATAAGTGCTGCTAAGCCAAAAAAAGCCCCAGGAGGAAGTATGGCTATCAAAGCGCCTTCATAAGGCAGATTTATTGTTAGTTTAAGAGCACTGTCACCAAGGAGCATTTCTATTCCAGAGAAAAGACTTCCCAGGCCAATAATTTCTCTCATACCACCTAGTAATACCAAAACAATTGTAAATCCTAATCCTGATCCAAGGCCGGAAATCATAGACTTGCCCAGTTTATTACGACTAGCAATAGTTTCAGCTTGGGCTAGAATTGCGCAATTTGTAATGATTAATGGTATGAATAGTCCAAGTACTTCATGCAATTCATAAAAGAATGCATTTGTTAATATGTCGATAGTAGTTACCAATGAAGAGATGATCATGACAAAGATCAATATTCGAACGCTCGGAATCAGAGCATGACGCAGTAGTGATACAACTAGGTTAGTACCAACAAGGACTACTATTGTTGCAAGCCCCAATGCCAGTCCATTTACAAGGGTCGAAGTAACAGCTAACAATGGGCATATTCCTATTAATTGTATTAAAGCTGGATTTTTGTGCCAGAGGCCATCTGCTAAAAGAGTTCTAGAGTCATTCATTGGTTATAACTAAATAATCGTTGTTAATAGAATTAGTTTTTGAAGAATGAGAAATTAATGTGTCTTTATGATTTTCAAAATAGATTAATGTATCTCTTACAGTATGAATAACTGCCCTTGCTGTAACAGTTGCGCTTGTAAATCCATCGAAGTGTCCACCATCTTTAGTCACTCGCCAACTTGGTAATTCAGGGTTCGTAAGACTTTTTGACTCAAAATTCAGAATCCATTCAGATTTTTCAATGTCAATTTTATCTCCTAATCCTGGTGTTTCTCTATGGTCAGTTATCCGAACCCCTGTAATGGACCCATCCATATTTATTCCAACAAGCATATGTATAGAACCGTTGTATCCTTGCGAAGAATGGGCATTAAAAATGAAAGTATTTAGTATCCCATTTTTAGTTATTTTGTAGGTAAGTTCTGGAGTTGGAAGAATAGATATGTTTGATTCTGTTGGTGATTTTATTTTTTCTAGAATTTGTTCGTCAGTTGTTGATTTTATAATTTGTGTTACTAGTTCTAATTCCTGGCCTTGTTGGTTTTTTTGGATCCGTTCAAAACTGAGTTCATAGCTACCTGACATTATGGTAGATGCGCCAATCGCGATTAGTGCTATGAGTAGAATAGATTGTAGATTGGAGTTTTTAAGACTTGCCATAAATTCTTGGCCTTGTATAGCGGTCCAGTAGAGGTACTGATGAGTTCATTAGTAGTACAGCAAATGCAAATCCGTCAGGAAATCCGCCCCATGTGCGAATTGCATAGGCGAGAGACCCGATACCAAATCCGTATATCAAACGGCCTTTGTTTGATGTTGCAGCTGATGTAGGGTCAGTAGCAATAAAAAATGCTCCTATGATTGTAGAGCCGCTTAAAAGATGGAATCCAGGAGATAAATATTGATCAGAGTCAATGGCATAAAAAAGTGCAGAAAAAATCATCATTGAGGTTAAAACTGAAACAGGAATGTGCCAATTAATTATGCCTTTGTAGAGCAAGTACAAACCTCCAAAAATAGTATAAATACTTATCCATTCCCAACCAAAACTTCCTAATTTCCCAAATAATGGATCCATACGAATTTCTGTAATTGTTGAATTATTTTTTATTCCGCTTTTTATCATGTCGAGAGGAGTAGCTTGAGTTATTGCATCAATATTAGTATCTATAGGAAGCGAGCTTGATAATGCGTAGATTATCGTGCTCCAAAATCCTAGTACTTCATAACCAAGTTCCTCGGCAAGGGGTGGAGCCCAGTGTGTCATTTCAACTGGAAACGAAAGTAACAGTATTGCGTAACCAACCATTGCCGGATTGAAGACATTTGCCCCAATTCCACCGTAGAGATGTTTTGCTAATATGATTGCTGAAAAAGTGCCAATCACAGGGATCCACCACGGCACTAGTGGTGGTATGGAAAAAGCTATAAGAACAGCGGTAACGAGAGCGCTACCATCAGTGATGCCTTGTGTAATAGGTTGTTTTCTTAAATACAGCATGAAGGCTTCAGAAACTACTGCTGCAATACATGCGATCAATATATTTATGCAAATGCCGAACCCGAAAAACCATATATAAGCAGCAAGTGCAGGAATGAGAGCATATAGAACATGCCGCATAACGATGGGAATGCTGGTAATCGGTTTAACATAAGGTGCTTTTGTGATAGTAAATTGCATGATTTGAGTGGTTATTTTTTATTTCTAAGTTTTCTTGAGCGGTTAACTGCATCATTTATCATGCTTTTTCGATTGTCTCCTCGAACATTGGACTTGAGCTCAGCGTGTAAACGATCTACTTTCATTTGCTCCTTTGAGAGTCTTATTTTCTTTAGGTTATGACGCATTTCCGCCTCATTAGCGAGCAAAGAGTGAGTGGTGGCTTCTTCGGTAAGATATTTTGCGTTCTTAAAGCTTGCTGTCAGTGGTATATGGCTTGGACAGACTACATCGCAGCAACCACATTCAATACAATCTTTTAATCCGAGTTCCTCCAGTTTGTTGAAGTTTTTGTTGGTGTAAGCTTTTACTATTCGTTGTGGAAGTAGTTTTGCTGGACATACTGAGGCACAGTCACCACAGCGTATACAAGGCCATATTTGTGTTGATTTTTCTTCCTGTGATTTATTTATCGCTAAAATACAGTTAGTTGCTTTTGTGACTGGTAGTTCATCAGTATGCAAAGAATATCCCATCATGTTTCCACCTAGAATTAGGTGAGACACGTCATCATTGTAGCCACCACAAAAGCTAATAAGTTCTGATATTGGAGATCCAATTGGAACCAAAACATTTTGTGGATTTTTAATTCCTTGGCCTGTTACCGTGACAACGCGATTAATCTGTGGTTCTCCCAATTGAATATATCGGTCAAGTGCATAAGCTGTTCCAACATTTTGGCAAATGAAACCAATATTGATTGGATATTCTCCACTTGGAACCTCTTTGCCTGTTACTGCCTCAATTAATTGTTTTTCACCTCCGGCTGGATACCTTGTTGGAAGTGTCACTATCTGTATTAGCTTTGAATTAAGTTGTCCAGCAGCATCATAAACTGCGTTTAATGCTTCAGGCTTGTCATCTTCAATACAGACCAAAATTGCACTTGCGCCAACTAACTCCATCATAGCCATCCCGCCTCGTAGTACTTCTGTAGCATGTTCACGCATTAGTACATCATCGCATGAGATAAATGGCTCGCATTCGGCACCATTGAGTATCAGTAGTTCGCAATTTAGAGATTTAGAGTTAAGTTTTTCAGCTGTCGGAAACGAACCGCCACCTAATCCAACTATCCCTGCTTGATTTATCAGGTTAAGCCTAGTCTGAGTGTCTCTTGGCCAGTATTTTTTCTGATGTGAAACATCATCGTCTTTGTTGGTTTGAATTATCACGCAGGTAGAGGATGATACTTCACCTACAATTGGCTCTTGGTGTTGTTCGATTGCGGTTACTTGGCCAGAACATGATGCATGCACTGCTAATGCGTTTTTATCAGCAGGTTCTCCAATCAACTCACCTTTTTTTATTCTCTGATTGACCTTCACAATAGGTATTGCATCTGGGCCAAACTGATGGCTCATTGGAATTATCAGCTTACTTGGAATGAACTGTTCTGCAATTGTTTTAGAGCTTGATACGTTTTTATTTGCGTTAAGCTTGATCCCGCCAGTGAAACTTTTAGCTATATGATTTTTAACCATGTCTTGGTATCAAAGAAATGCAGTCTACTGGGCAAGGTGAAACACATAGCCTACAACCAGTGCAATGTTCAGAAATAACGGTGTGCATCCTTTGGTGTACTCCCACAATAGCGTCTACCGGGCAAGCTTGTGAGCAAAGATTGCAACCAATGCATAGTTCTTCAGAGATTAGTGCGACAGTATTCAGATTTGCAGCTTTTACAGGCTCAGTAACTGGTGAAAATTCACGTCCAAGAAAATTTGCTAAACGACGGACAGTTTCATCCCCACCAGGGGGGCATAGGTTTATCTCAGCATTTTCTTCTGCGATAGCTTTTGCATAGGGGCGGCATCCCGGATAGCCGCATTGCGCACACTGAATTCTAGGTAGTAAGGTTTCTATTTTTTCAACTACCTCATTTGTTGATGAAGAAAAATAACGTGCAGCTAGCATTAACAGTATGGCTAGGGTTATCGCTATACCAGATAAAATGAGTGTAGCTGTAGCCATTAAATTTGCGGAAACCCTGTGAAACCAAAGAAAGCAATTGACATAATTCCAGCTGTTATAAGTGTAATTGCAGGTCCTCTAAAGGGTCCTGGTACATCTTCTTCTTCAATGCGCTCGCGTAAAGTACTTAGCAAAATTAAAGCTATTCCAAACCCGATAGCCGCACCTGCACCATAATATATTGCCTCTGACAAGTTTCTTGCCGCATTTGAATTTAGTAAGGCAACACCAAGTACAGCGCAGTTACTTGCTATTAGTGGAATATAAATGCCAAGTACTTGATGAAGAATTGGTGAAGCACGCCTCAGTAATAATTCGGTGAATTGAACAGAGGCCCCAATTACAAGAATAAAGGAGATAAGCCTTAAATATTCGACATCAAAAGGTGCCAAAATAAGATGCTCTATCAAATAGCTAAGCGCTGATGCAATTGTGAGTACAAGAGCGGTAGCAAGTCCCATACCAAGGGCGCCTTCAAATTTTTTAGAGGCGCCTAGGAAGGGACAGAGACCTAGGAATTGAACAAGAACAAAATTATTGACTAAAGCAGCTGAGAATATTATGAGCACGAGCTCCGTCATAAATCTATTTGACCTTCATGCCTGGTTCTGCGCCGTTGTCAGGACTCAGAAGAAAGATGTCTTTATTTCCAGGTCCAGCGGCAAGTACCATGCCATCTGAAGTACCAAAACGCATTTTTCTTGGTTTTAGATTTGCAACAACAACAACATGGCGATCCTTTAAGTCTTCCGGTTTATAAGCCGAGCGTATGCCAGAAAAAACCGTTCGTTCATTATCTCCTAGATTTAGTTTTAACTCTAAAAGTTTATCAGCACCTTCAACTATGTTCGCTTCCATAATTTGAGCTATTCTCATATCTATTTTAGAAAATAAATCAATATCAATTTTTTCCTCTGGCTTGCTGACAGAGGGCTCGTCTTCAGAAAAGTTTTTACGAGTTTCTTCTATCATTGCTTCAATATCCTTTGGGTCTATACGCTCTAATAGACTTTTAAATTTATTTATTGAATGTCCTCGCAAGGGTTTGTTTGCACAGCTCCATGTTAATGGGGGAATATTGAGGAAATCTTCTGCTCGCTTAGCAAGCGCAGGAGTGATTGGTTTTAAATAGATAATAAGAATGCGAAACAGATTAATTCCAAGTGTGCATGCCTGAACTACTTGTTCTGTTTTATTTTTATCCTTAGCCTTGATCCAGGGTTTCTCTTCATCAATGAATTGGTTGGCAAGATCAGCAAGCTTCATTATTTGTCTGATTGCTTTTGAGTAGTTTCGAGATTCAAAGTCTGTGGAAATTTTTTCGCCTGCGGTAATAAAATTATCAAGCAGGTTTTTATTGGGCAGTGTATTAGAAAGCTGGCCTTTGCCATATTTATGTACAAAACCTGAGCAGCGACTCGCAATATTCACTAGTTTTCCAACTAAATCAGCGTTAACTCGTGCAATAAAATCATCGAAGTTTAAGTCGATGTCATCCACACCAGAACTAAGTTTTGCTGCAAGATAATAACGCAGATAGTCTGGGTCCAAATATTTAGAGTAGGTCGAGGCCATAATGAAAGTGCCTCTAGATTTAGACATCTTTTCCCCATTAACTGTGAGAAAACCATGAACAAAAATACCAGATGGTTTTCTGTATCCTGCTCCGCTCAGCACTGATGGCCAAAATAAGGCGTGAAAATAAATTATATCTTTACCAAGAAAGTGATAGAGCTCCGTGTTATTATTTTCAGTCCAGAAATCATCAAATTCTTTTTCACAGTTTAGTTTTCGGCATAGCTCTAGGAAGCTCGCCATATATCCAATTGTTGCGTCAAACCACACGTAAAAATATTTTTTATCTTCACCAGGTATTTCAAAACCAAAATATGGTGCATCTCTAGATATATCCCAGTCCTTCAGTCCTGTTTCAAGCCACTCATTTAGTTTATTAACCATTGAATCGTCTACATGGCCTGGAACCCAAGTGCGTAGTTCTTCCTGAAAGTTTTCCAATTTAAAGAATAAATGCTCTGATTCACGAACTGATGGTTTTGTTCCTGATACAACTGACACCGGGTTTTTAAGGTCCATAGGCGTATAAGTTGCGCTACATTTTTCGCAAGAATCACCGTATTGGTCCTTTGCTCCGCATGATGGGCACTCACCACGCACATATCGGTCGGGAAGAAACAGGCTTTTTTGTGTGTCGTATGCTTGTTTTATAGTATGCCGCGTTATGTGGCCACTCTTTTTTAGACGCTTGTAGATCTCAGCTGTAAGTTCTTTGTTTTCGTCAGAGTGTGTAGTCTGATAGTTGTCTACATCAATTGAGAAGTTCTCAAAATCTCTTCGATGGTCTTCAGCAATTTCTGATACGAGTTTTTCTGGTGAAATGCCCAATGATTCAGCACGAAGCATAGTAGGTGTTCCATGCGCATCACTTGCACACACGTATATACACCGGTTGCCCTGCATACGTTGAAACCTTGCCCATACATCTGTTTGCGTGTATTCGACGAAATGACCTAGGTGCAATGGGCCACTAGCATAGGGTAAGGCGCTGGTGACTAGTATGTTGCGTTTTGAAGTCAACTTGAATGGTTCCTAAGCAGATAAAGTAATACACAAATCAGCTTGATTAAAAAAAACCTCGGCAAATTTGGCTGCTCAAGGGATTGTTTAAATAGTCTGTTGTTCCTTAACGTGCGATTATGCCATTGGAGAGAATGTGATGCTTCTTTGATACTCTAAAAGGACGGGTATCTGAGGTACAATTCCGCCTCCCAAAAGTGGTTAATCCTTAATATGAGCGAAAAAATTGCAGAAGATATCCACAGTCATCTGTGTAAATTTATAGTGCCTTTTACAAAAACTGCGCTAGGTAGCGTTGGTGCCTCCTTGAACGTGATTGATGAAGGAAATACATATAAAGCGACAATTACGTTAGGTTATCCTAGCGGCCGTAGCGGAAAAGAACTTATTGAACAGCTAACAGCTTTTTGCGCATCTATTGATTTAGATAAGGCGGTTAATTTTGTAGTTGATTGGTCTGTCACATCTCACTCAGTACAGCATGGACTTAAGCCTCTAGATGGTATCAGTAATGTGATTGCAGTTGCTTCTGGAAAGGGCGGGGTGGGTAAATCAACAGTTACCGTTAATTTAGCCCTGGCCCTAGCTCAGGAAGGTGCCAGAATAGGAATTTTAGATGCCGATATTTATGGTCCTAGCCAACCCAGGATGCTTGGTTTGCTTGGTTCAAGACCTGAAACTGCTGACGGTAAAACATTGGAACCCATTGAAGCTCATGGGGTTAAGGCCATGTCTATAGGTTTTCTGGTATATGAACGCCAACCAATGGCATGGCGCGGTCCAATGGTTACTTCTGCGTTAAATCAAATGATAGGAGATACTCATTGGGGAGAGCTTGATTACTTGGTAGTTGATATGCCTCCAGGAACTGGTGATATTCAGCTTACACTTTCCCAGCGTGTTCCTGTAAGTGGTGCATTGATTGTCACTACACCACAAGATGTTTCACTTGCTGATGCCCGCAAGGGTCTAGAAATGTTTCAAAAGGTCAATGTGCCAATACTTGGAGTTATAGAGAATATGAGTTCGCATATTTGTTCTAACTGCGGTCATGAAGAACGTATCTTTGGTTATGCGGGTGGTGAAAAACTTGCTGCTGAGTACGATGTTCCCTTTTTAGGCGCTATACCATTAGATTTTAGCATTAGAAAAAATACAGACGAAGGCACCCCAACGGTAGTTGCCGAACCAAATACGCCCATAGCTACAAGCTATCGACAGATAGCATTGTTAGCAAGCGGGCAGTTAGCAGCTAGTGGGAAAGACTATAGCCGGTTATTTCCAACTATCACCGTGGAGGAGGACAAATGACAATAAAGTCCGATCGTTGGATACAGCGAATGGCTGTTGAAGAGGGCATGATCGAACCCTTTGAAGCATCACAAGTACGTGAGGTGGGGAAAGAACCTGTTATTTCTTATGGAACATCTAGTTATGGGTATGATGTTCGATGTGCTTCAGACTTTAAAATTTTCACAAATATCAATTCAGCTGTTGTGGATCCTAAAAACTTTGTTGAATCTAGTTTTGTAAATAAGTCCTCTGATATTTGTGTTGTGCCTCCAAATTCATTTGCTCTAGCAAGAACTGTTGAGTATTTCAGAATTCCCAGGAATGTTTTAACTATTTGTCTAGGTAAGTCCACTTACGCGCGTTGTGGAATTATCGTTAATGTGACGCCATTAGAGCCTGAGTGGGAAGGTCATGTGACGCTTGAGTTTTCTAATACCACGCCACTGCCTGCACGGATCTATGCAAATGAAGGAGTTGCTCAAATGATTTTTTTTGAATCAGATGAGGTATGTGCTACAAGTTATTCAGATCGGGGAGGTAAATACCAAGGCCAAAAGGGAGTAACCCTTCCTAAAACTTGATAAAAGTTAATCATCTATAGTTAGCCATTTTAGCGAATTAATATTTAATACAACCCTTTGTTTGCCATCTCTAAACTGTTCGATTCGCACAGGTATAAATTGCAAGTCTTTTGCTAGCCATATTATAGTTTGATGTGAAAACCCTTGTCGTTCTTGCATTAATTTTTTTGTTGCAATTATCCCTAAGGGTGTTTCCAGATTTTCTTCGCCTTCTGAGGTGTATTTATAAACCCTAGCACCGTCATCATCTCGGATGGTGTAGGATTCGGGCACAGAATTTTTCATATCCAACATTAGGGCAACTTGTAATGTTCCATTATCAAGAGTGTTCGGCTGGATTTCAGAGCTGATAACTTGATCATTGATAGTTGTATTAACTAGATTTTTTTCCCAGTTAAAGCTTATGGTGTAACTTTCACTATTAGTGATGCTGCTGTCGCTAAATGAATATATTTGAGGTTTTATTGTATTGTCTAAATATGAAAACTCACTTACTTCAATTAGTGTTTTGGGAAAAATTAATTTAAGAAAGCCTGTTGCATTTGATTTTGAAGAAAAAACGTAATTATCGTTGCTTTCTTTTTTTTTCACTGTGATTTCAGATTCACCCACTGACCTGTTTTTATACTCAACATCATATATCGCCCTATAAGTAGGAATTTTGTTGGAATTAGCAGAAATTGATGCAGGAGCAATCAAAGTAGTTACTAAAAAGTTATATAAAAGCAATCTATGCATATACATCAACTAAGTAAAAGAGTTTGGTTTATTAATGGTTTTTCTATAAGACATTAGCTTCTTGGTTTATATCTTTGACTATCTCACCTATTTCCCAAGCCTGCTCTCCAGAGTTTTTTAGTGCTTCTAGCGTTTTTTCTGCGAAGTCGGGTTGAACAACTACAATCATTCCAATTCCGCAATTAAATGTTCGAAGCATTTCCTTAGGTTCCACACCTAGGTTTTCTATCCATTCAAAAATGGGAAGTTTTGGCCAGGCTGACTGTTTTAGGCTAGCGCCAAGCCCAGCTGGGAGAATGCGAGGAATATTCTCTGTAATACCACCACCTGTAATGTGTGCAAGTCCTTTTACTTCAATAACATCTAGCAGACCTAGAATTGATTTGGAATATATGCGTGTTGGGGCTAATAATTGGTCAATCACTGGTTTTCCATCAACTAAAGCATCTGCTCCTAACGGGCTTTGTTTTAATGCGCTCCTTATGAGAGAGAAGCCATTAGAATGTGGCCCAGATGATGCAATGCCAATAATACTATCTCCTTCGCATATTGTGCTGCCATCTATCAAGCGATCTGCTTCAACGATCCCTACGCAAAATCCAGCTAGGTCATACTCCTCTTGTGCATGCATTCCAGGGTGCTCAGCAGTCTCTCCTCCAATTAAAGCAGCCCCTGAAAGTTCGCAGCCACGAGCAATGCCTTGTATTACACGTGTTGCAATTTCAACATCCAGCTTTTGGCTCACATAGTAATCAAGAAAAAAGAGTGGCTCTGCGCCCTGAACAACCACATCGTTCACTGACATGGCTACAAGGTCGATACCAATTTGATCATGAGCATCATGTTCGATAGCTAATTTTAGTTTTGTGCCAACGCCATCTACGCCGGATACAAGTACAGGTTGTTTATATCGTCCTATGGGTAATTTAAATAACCCACCAAATCCTCCAATGCTGCCAAGGACTTCTGGGCGTGTAGTTTTATCTACCGCAGTTTTAATTCGCTGGACAAGCTTTTCGCCAGCATCTATATCAACACCTGATTGCTTATAGGTAAGAGAGGATTTGGAGGTCATAATTGGGGTCCTGGCAACTAGTAATCATTATGATCGCTATAATAAGCTAGTAAATTCAATCTTGGATAATAATGCGTCTTTCTAAAGGTTTCAGTGGTTGTTATTGGATAATTGTAGGGTTAAACGCTCTACTTATGTTCAATGTGACGCAGTCTGCGACTGTGGAAAGCCTCTATACGGTCACAATACCTAGAGATCAAGCGATTTCTGGTGCTCAGTTACCGAGTACGGATGAAGACTACGTTATCCTCGCGATGAGTCAGCTATTAACACGTGTAACTGGAAGAATAGATGCTTTTCTTGAGCCTAGCCTTCAGGAACTTGTTAGAAATGCGGATTCTCCAGAGTATGTAATGGATAAGGGCTGGCCTGATTTAGAAGGCTATAGAGTTACTTTTGATGGACGAGCAATATTAGATGCATTATTTGAAATAAATGAACCTATTTGGGTTGGAGAACGTCCCTTAATCCTGCTATGGCTAGCTGTAGATACAGAATCAGGTGAGCGTGGAATACTTGCTTCTGAATCTCTCAGAGAAATGCGTAGTGTGGATTTTGTAGATACTGAAGATGAGATTAGAAACGAATTAATCCGAGTTGCAACTTCTAGGGGATTACCAATCAGATTTCCTTTTTGGGATTCTGAGGATATGAACTCCCTAGATTTTATAGACATATGGAATGGTTTCAGTAATAGGGTTTTGCAGTCATCTTTGCGTTATGGTGCCGATGCTATCTTAAATGGTCGAGTCTGGGATACTCCGCGTGGACGTGAGGTGCAGTGGACCCTAATTCGTGGCAATGAGCGCTTTATTCTTCCCGGTAGAACTATTAGTTCTGGTCTTGAACAACTTGCAGATCTTTATTCTAGAGAATTTAGTAGTTTTGGTGATCCCACAGTGGCCTATGTTACGGTAACAAATTTATCAACTTTAGAAGATTATGCGCAGGTCATGAATTACATAGAGGATTTGCAGGAGAGGTATATTTTAAATTCAGTGGATATTGAGGAGTATACGGAGACAACTCTTTCATTGCGTTTGATAGTTCGTGGAGGGTCTCAATTGCTTGGTAAAGTTTTAACGCTTAACAATTTTCTGTCGCCTGTACCTGCCATTTCAGATGACCCTCTTGAAGGTCGTCTTACATTTTCACTGAATAAGTAGAATTAATGTTTTATGTAGTATCTTTAAATTGGTTGCCAAATGCGATTTGCATTGGAAGAGTTATCTTAGTTGGACCAATTGTTGTTGCGATGCTTAAGGAAAATTATACGATTGCATTAATCTTGATAGGAATTGCAGGCTGTTCTGATGCGTTGGATGGAATGCTTGCTCGTAACTTCGAATGGCGAACACGTATGGGGGAAATATTAGACCCTGCGGCAGATAAGTTAATGGTTTGCGGTGTTTTTTTAACACTAACATATCTAGAATTAATTCCAGTAGTTTTAGCTATCTTAGTGATCTCTCGAGATCTAATAATCATTATGGGTGCATTGACATATCAATACATCATTGAACCTATAAAAGGTGAGCCCGCTTTAATTAGCAAGTTAAATACTGGCGCCCAGCTCCTTTTTATGATCTTCACGCTTACTGTAGCGGCCTTTGATTGGCCTTCTGGGGAATGGTTAGTTGTGATGGGAGCTATTGTGGTTTTCACTAGTATCATTAGTGGCTTGAACTATGTGATTGGCTGGAGTAGGCGAGCTTGGATAAAGACACATATGAATTAGCTACAGGTTCTAATAGTGGTGAAAACAGTAAAAATTCATCGCAAATGTTACTGCCATTTCCACTTCAACCACAATTACGTTTTGAGACGTTTTATTCTGGCGAAAATAAGGTGTTGCTTGATCAGTTGAAGTCTACAAAAAAAACTGGAATTTTAAGTGCTCCTGTTTGGCTTTGGGGAAAGTCTGGGAGCGGTAAAACCCATCTATTACAAGCTGTATGTGCTGCAACTAACAAAAGAGCAATTTATTTACCCTTAAGCTCATTAAAGCAAAAACCAGAAGTCCTAGATGATGTTGCTTCGTTAGATGTTGTTGCCTTAGATGACGTAGATGTTGTGATTGGAGATCCTGAATGGGATCAAGCACTTTTTAGTGTGTTCAATGGGTTGTGGAATGAAGGAGGTACGCTATTGTGCTCGTCAAAGTCCCCTCCAAGAACTTTAAATTATAATCTTCCAGATTTACATTCTCGAGCAGGGGGCTCAGATATCTATCAAATTAAAAGTTTATCTGAACCAGATTCTATTCTTGCGCTTAGAATGCGAGCACAGTTTATAGGACTTGATTTGTCTGAAGAATCTGCAAAATTTTTAGCAAAACGCGTACGAAGGGATATGGGCACACTATGTTTTTGGCTAGAGAAATTACAGCGTGCAGCTATATTAAAACAACGAAAACTAACTATCCCATTTATCAGAGACTATTTAGGTTGATTATTTGCTAAAATTTCTGCAAGCCAGGTGATTCTTTTTCCGAGTGCCATAGCCAACGTAGACTCTTCCTTAGATAATTCCTTATTCCAGTCACTTGCTACATGTGATGCTCCATATGGACTTCCGCCGGTTCGAGTATCGCTAAGAGCTTGTTCCATATATGGAATTCCTGCCCAAATCATACCGTGGTGAATTAAAGGCAAGGCCATTGATAACAGTGTTGTTTCTTGGCCGCCATGGAGCGAGTTTGAAGTAGTGAATACACCGGCTGGGTTATTCGCTAAGGAACCTTGTATCCAGACTTTAGAGGTGGTGTCTATAAAGTACTTTAGGGGTGCTGCCATATTGCCAAAACGAGTAGGGCTGCCTAGTAATAGACCATCTATTGTTTCTAAGTCATTGAGTGAGGCGAATGGAGGTCCAGAGTTAGGTATTTTCGGTTCTTTTGATTCTGTATTTGTTGATACAGGTGGAACAGTCCGCACTATGGCTTCCCCACCTGCCGATTCAACACCTCTCGCACAAAATCGTGCCAGCTCTGCAGTGCTTCCTTTACGAGAGTAATAGAGTATTAGGATTCTAGGAATCATTTGAATAATTCCAAAACTTGTTCTGGCGGTCTTCCAATTCTTGCGGCATTGTCAGTTTCTACGATAGGCCGTTCTATTAATTTTGGCATTTCAACCATTAGCTCTACCAAAGTTTCTTCGCAGGTATTATCAAGGTCAATTCCACTTTGTTTAAATTCTGCTTCATTAGTTCTCAGGAGGCTTGCTGCCGATAGGCCTAGTTTTTTTAATAGTTGGGTTAAAATTGCGGAGTTTAGGGGTACTTTAAGATATTCGACAACTTCAAACTCAATTTCCTTAGACTCTAGTAATGCTTTTGTAGCTCGTGATTTAGAACACCTTGGATTATGATAAATTCTAACTATCATATGTAAACCTATATTTTATATAATTATATTTTGATTGGGGACTATTTAACTGTCATAGTATTCCATTCATTAAGCTGAAAGGTAAGTAGATTAGATTTGAGACGATTTACTTTGCTTGACGGCTGTTTAAAGCGCCTGTAACGTTTTAGTAAGGGAAGTAGGGAGCTTAGAATAACTTTATGAGTTCACGTGCACTATTTTTAGTATTGATTTTATTTGTTTCCGGTTGTGCTACTGAAGCGCCTGTGCAAATGATGAGTGATGCGCGTCAAGCCATAGCTGCAGCTGAAGAGGCGGATGCAGATAGGCTTGCTCCTGAACCCATGACTGAAGCAAAAAGGTATATTTCTCTTGCAGAGACGCAGATTCGTAATGGTTCCTTTACTTCTGCTTGGCAGAACGCTCAAAGAGCGAAGAATCAAGCTGTGGAAGCTTTAAATACTGCTCAAACCGCAGAATAGATAAGAACCAACCTGATCAGATTGCGCAGCAATATTTGATTTGCAGAGAATTGGATACTATGAGTTTATAACTGTTTTTCCTTGAGAATTTTTATTATATTCTTAATCGGAACCATCTCAGTTTCATTTGATCTTCGGTGTTTATATTCCAGTTGTCCTTGATCTAAGGATTTTTCTGCAATCACAAGCCGATGAGGAATGCCGATAAGATCCGCGTCAGCAAATTTAACACCAGGACGTTGAGATCGATCATCCATTATCGTTTCATATCCTGATTCCTGAAGTTTCTTATATAGTTCTTCTGTGGTTTCCCTGATTCGGTAGGATTTATCCATATTAATCGGAATAATGATCACATCATATGGTGCAATGGCACTTGGCCAAATTATTCCTTTTTCGTCGTGGTTTTGTTCAATAGAAGCAGCAATAACACGCGTTACGCCAATACCGTAACACCCCATAAACATTGTTCTCGGCTTGCCTTCATCATCAAGTACAGTAGCTTTCATAGCTTGACTATATTTTTGACCAAGTTGAAAGATATGACCGACTTCTATTCCTTTTGCTACAGATAGAGGTTCGTTTCCTGATGGGCTTGGGTCTCCTGCTACAGCATTTCTTAAGTCAGCTAATTCTGGCATCGGTAAGTCACGTTTCCAATTAACTCCTGTATAGTGGTGATCATTGATGTTTGCGCCACAAACAAAATCACTGACAACTGCTGCTGAGTAATCTATATAGACCGGTATTTTTAAATCCTTTGGTCCTAGGAAGCCCGTTTCTACTCCAGTAGCTCCCTTTGCTTCAGAGGTATTAAGCATTCGGAGGGGTGACGCTACGGCCTTTAAATTTTGTGCCTTAACGCCATTCAATTCATGATCCCCACGCAATATTAGAGCAACTGCTGGAGTATCTGTGCCTTGAACTAGCAAGGTTTTAAGGCATTGTTCAGGTTTTACTTTGATGAATGAACATAGCTCTTTTATTGTTTTTACTTGCGGTGTCTCTACTAGTTTGAGTTCTTCGGTTGGCTCAGCGAGTTTCGTGTTTGATGGATGTAGAGGTATTGTTTCAATATTTGCTGCAAAGCCATCTTTTTCTGAATATGCAATAGCATCCTCACCAGATTGCGCTAAGACATGAAATTCTTCAGATTTATTACCACCTATCGTGCCAGAATCTGCTTGAACAATTCTGTAAGTTAACTGTAATCTATTGAAAATATTAGAATATACCTCTTTCATTAAATGATAGCCTTCTAGCAAAGAGTTTTCATCGATATGAAAAGAATAAGCGTCTTTCATCACAAACTCTCTAGCTCGCATTACCCCAAATCGTGGTCTGATTTCGTCTCGAAATTTTGTTTGAATTTGATAGTAGTTAACTGGCAATTGGCGGTAGCTTTTCAATTCGTGTCTTGCAATATCTGTAATTACTTCCTCGTGAGTAGGCCCTAGGCAGTACTCACGGTTATGACGGTCTTGAAGTCTGAGTAACTCCGCCCCATATTCTTCCCATCGACCAGATTCAACCCATAATTCAGCGGGTTGAACTACTGGCATAGTAAGTTCCAAGGCTTTTGCATTATTCATTTCTTCTCTAATAATCTTTTTGACCTTATTAAGTACACGCATACCTAGCGGAAGCCATGTGTATAAACCAGATGCAAGTTGACGTATGAGACCAGCTCTAAGCATTAGTTGATGACTACCAGCTTCAGCGTCTGAAGGAACTTCTTTAAGAGTATTAATTGGGAGATCAGTAAGTCGCATACCTTTCCTCAAAAGACTAAGTTAAGTTTAAGAGCTAGACTGTTGATTGTAGGGTACCACCTAATAGCAAGCCATTGCGTCTAGCTATTAATTCGAGCAGCATGATACAGAGAAACGAAGGATTTAACGTTCTTATGACACACATTGATAGCAAAAACTCTCGCAGGAGAGGTATTTATCTCCTACCTAATCTACTTACAACTGGCGCGCTATTTGCTGGATTTTATTCCATTGTGGCTGCAATTGACGGGAATTTTTATGGTGCTGTTTGGGCGATCTATATTGCTATGTTCTTGGATGGGTTAGATGGTCGTGTTGCTAGAATGACAAGTACAGAAAGTGATTTTGGGAAGGAGTTTGATAGTTTAGCTGATATGGTTTCATTTGGAGTTGCGCCAGCTATTGTGACTTACCAATGGGGTGTTGAGAGACTATCTGAATATGGCCTCTTATGGGGCAGACTAGGATGGTTAGCGGCTTTTTTATATACAGTTTCTGCAGCTTTGCGGTTGGCTCGTTTTAATACTAGTGGAGCAAGCGATAAACGGTTCTTTCTGGGCTTGCCCAGCCCACCAGCCGCCGCTGGCGTTGCTGCTATGGTTTGGGGTAGCGTCGAGTATGAGATTTACGGTTTGTTGGCGTTAATTTTTGGAGTTGTTATAACTGGAATTGCTGGTCTAGCGATGATGTCTAATTTTCGTTATCCCAGTTTTAAACAGATAGATCTTAGTAGGCGTGTACCATTTGGTAACCTCATTTTTATATTGGCTATTCTTATCATTGTCGCTCTTAATCCACCAGTAGTTATATTTGCAATGTTTTTCGTCTATACAACATCGGTTCCACTTTTTTGGCTGTGGCGCCAAAATAAAAAACGTAAAGCCATAAAAAAGGTTTGATATAGAGTGAGTTCAGTACGCGAACAGTATTTAGAAGCTATGGGGATAACTGTATGGTCTCGACGCGATGTTGATGGTGCAAGTCCGCTAGTTTCTGACGTAATGGAACAAAGTTGGCAAGAGCTTAGGGAATCTGTACAAGGTTGCATGCAATGTGCGCTTAGTCATTGCCGTACTCAGACAGTATTCGGGGTCGGCAGTCATGAGGCCGATTTATTAATTATTGGTGAGGCGCCTGGAGCTGAGGAAGACATTAAAGGAGAGCCATTTGTTGGGAGAGCCGGCAAGCTGCTTGATGCGATGCTTTTTTCCATGCAATTATCAAGAGATAGTGTATATATTGCTAATATCCTTAAGTGTAGGCCGCCAAATAATCGAGACCCTAGACCTGACGAAGCTTCTACATGTACTCCTTATCTAGAAAGACAAATTGCCCTTTTGCGCCCCAGAGCTATTCTTGCACTTGGTCGAATAGCAGCTCAGTGGTTATTGAAGTCTGATACAACAATAGGAAAGATGAGAGGACACGAGTTTAGCTATGGCGAGCATCAAATTCCTTTAGTTGTGAGTTATCATCCAGCTTACTTGCTTAGATCTCCTTCAGCCAAATTAAAATCATGGGAAGATCTTGTTCTTGTTATGCAGATACTGGAGAGAGATTCTTGAGCCTTGCTATACAAATTCAAGCTCAGATTAGGGATATGTCGATTAGCGACCTTAAAGGCGTGGTTCTTGTGGAAAGGTTAGCTTATGATTTTCCTTGGAATCAGGCTATTTTTCGTGATTGCCTTTTTGCGCGTTATCAGTGCTTAGTTCTTGAAATTGGTAGTATGTTTAATGATCGGGTCTCTCCAGAAGTTCGTGGTTACGGAATAATGTCTGTTGCCGCTGATGAGGCACATATCTTGAACCTATGTGTTCATCCTGAATTTCAAAGTGTGGGTTACGGTAGATATCTCATTTATTCGCTGATCGATAGAGCTAGAGTTTCTTCCGCAGAGCGCATGTTTCTTGAGGTCCGACCTTCAAACACAAATGCTATCAGGCTATATCATTCTTTGGGTTTTCAGCAAATAGGTGTTCGTCCTTCATATTATAGGGCGGCTAAAGGTCGTGAGGATGCAATTATATTTGCCGCTAGTCTAAGTGAAATTCAATAACTATTTTAAGAGGCGTTTGTGATTTCAACTAAATCTGAGCGTCGTACGTTCGCTATCATTTCTCATCCTGATGCTGGTAAAACAACACTTACAGAGAAATTGCTTTTATATGGTGGAGCTATACAGATGGCCGGAGCCGTCAAAGGAAGAAAGGCAGAACGACATGCAAGATCTGATTGGATGCAACTGGAACAACAACGAGGAATATCAGTTACTTCTTCCGTGATGCAATTCCCCTATAAAGGAAAAGTCATAAACTTGCTTGACACGCCAGGACATGAAGATTTTTCTGAAGACACCTATCGTACTCTAACAGCGGTTGATAGTGCTTTAATGGTATTAGATGCTTCCAAAGGAGTTGAAGAGAGAACTATTAAGCTCATGGATGTTTGTCGAATGCGGCTAACACCTATTATAAGTTTCATCAATAAATTAGACCGAGATGGACGTTATCCGATTGAGCTATTAGATGAAATAGAGTCGGTTTTACAAATAGAGTGTGCTCCGGTTACATGGCCAATTGGGATGGGAAAGGATTTTCGTGGTGTTTATGATCTAATAAATGACCGTGTTTTTATATATGAGAAGGGAGACTCTAATAAGTTAGATGAATCGGTTTTTGTAGATGGGTTAGATTCTCCAGAAATGGAAATATTTTTGAAGGATGATTTGGCTGAATTGCGTGAGGAAATTGAACTGATTAAAGGTGTTAGTCCTAAGTTTTCTATTGAACGTTATTTGGCAGGCCAGCAGACTCCAGCATTTTTTGGTACGGCTATTCACAATTTTGGAATCAAGCAGCTACTAGATTTTTTTGTAGATTATGCCCCTCCACCACAATCACGTCCGAGTGTCTCTCGAAAAATAGATCCTGAGGAAGATACTTTAAGTGGTTTTGTTTTTAAAATTCAGGCAAATATGGATCCGGCGCATCGAGATAGAATTGCTTTTTTAAGAATCTGTTCTGGCACATATAAGACAGGTATGCGCCTTTACCATACAAGGCTTAAGCGTGAAGTGCGTGTAGGAGAAGCGATAACATTTCTTGCTGCTGATCGGCAGCATGTAGATGAAGCTGCTGCGGGGGATATTATTGGACTGCATAATCACGGAACAATTAGTATCGGAGATAGTTTTTCGGAAGGAGAAGAGCTTGTATTTACTGGAATACCTGATTTTGCTCCAGAATTATTCAGGCGTGCTGTCTTAAAAGATCCATTAAAACTAAAAGCGTTAAATAAGGGTTTAGATCAGCTTTGCGAAGAGGGCGCAACTCAATTATTTCGACCACTAAATAATAATAACCTAATACTTGGTGCAGTTGGACCGCTTCAGTTCGATGTGGCTGCTTTTAGATTAAAAGAGGAATATGGGGTAGATTGTGATTTCGAAGCCGTAAATATTCATACGGTGCGTTGGGTTAATAGCGATGATCAAGTGTTGCTGGAGCAGTTTAGAAATAAGCTTATAAGTGAATTAGCATTTGATCATGCAGGGGTTCTTGTTTTTATGGCGCGAACGTCTGTTAATTTGAAACTGACTCAAGAGCGTTGGCCCAATGTGGTTTTCAATGAAACTAGGGAGCATGCTGCGAGATCTGAAAACTAAATATTTTTGATTTTTTTGAGACGATTGAGTTGAGTTAAAAGTTTATTTAGTTTTGCTTTTAATTCATCAGTCCTATTTTTCTGTTTTTCTATCACGTCCTTTGGGGCGTTAGCAGTGAACTTAGGATTGGAAAGTTTATGTTCTGCTTTAAATAGGTCAGCCTCTATCTGTGTTTGTTGCTTGATCAGCCTATCTTTTTCTGCTTCTAGATTGATAATTCCTTTGAGTGGTACAAGGAGAGTTATTTTTCCAACTAATGCTGTTGCTGCATCAGGGGACTCATGAGAGGTTGGTACTAAGTCAATGTTTTCAATACGAGCGATTTTGTAGAGATAGTTCTGGTATTTTTCTATTCTTTGTTTATCAATATCATCAGCACCTGAAATAAGTATGGAAAGGTGTTTGCCAGGACTAATATTTGTTTCTCCACGAATTTGTCGTACTCCTTTAATGAAATTTTGTATCCACTCTATTTCATTTTCAGATTTTAAGTTTCTTTTGAATTGATTCTGCTCTGGCAAATCCTCTAGCATCAAAGTATGACTTTCTTGGTTGGTTTTTTTGCAGAGTTGTAGCCATAGTTCTTCAGTTATAAATGGAGCAAAAGGATGAAGAAGTTTCAGCAAAGTACCCAGAGCTACTGTTAAACAATGTTGAGTTCCTGATTGTATGGAGATTGAGGAATTATGGTCATTTAGTACAGATTTGCTGAGTTCTAGATACCAATCACAATATTCATGCCAGATAAAATCGTATAGTGATTGAGATGCTAGGTCGAATCGATATTCTGCAAAGTTTTTATGGTATGACTCAATTGTTTGTCCGAGCCTTGAGTAAATCCATTGGTCTGCAACAGTGTAGTCTTTTTTCTTGTTATCAAGTTGGTCAATATTTGAAAAGACAAACTTTGCAGCATTCCAAAGCTTGTTGCAAAAGTTTCGATTGCCTTCGACTCTACCCATATCTAGATTTATATCTCGACCTGTAGTAGCTAAGTTAGAAAGTGTCAGTCTTAAGGCATCTGCACCATAGGGAGGAATTCCTTTAGGAAATTCTTTGCGAGTTAGTTTTTCAATTTTATTTTTAAGATGCGGCTGCATCATGCCTTCAGTTCTTTTTTTCAATAAGGTATCTATGGTAGCTCCATTTACAATATCTAGAGGGTCAAGAATATTGCCTTTACTTTTTGACATTTTTTGTCCCGAATGATCTCTGATAAGACCAGTCATATAGACTTCTTTGAAAGGGACTTTGCTTGTAAACTCAAGACCCATCATGATCATCCTAGCTACCCAGAAAAAGATAATGTCAAAGCCAGTTACTAATACATTAGTGGGGTAAAATGTCTCTAAATCCTCTGAATCAGAGGGCCATCCTAGTGTTGAAAAGGGCCATAAGGCTGATGAAAACCAAGTATCTAATACATCCTCATCTTGGCGAAGTTTTGTATTCGAGTTAATGTTGTATTTTTTGCGAACTTCATCCTCACTTCTGCCAACATAAACTTTACCATCATTGTCATACCATGCAGGTATACGATGACCCCACCACAACTGCCGAGAGATACACCAATCTTCTATATTGCGCATCCATTCAAAGTAGGTTTTAGACCAGTTGCCTGGTACAAACTGAATATCTCCGCATTCAACTGCTTCTATAGCAGGCTTTGAAAGATTTGTCGTGCGCACATACCACTGGTCTGTTAAGAAAGGTTCAACAATTTCTCCACTTCGGTCACCACGAGGTACTACTAAGGTATGGTTATCTATCCCGTCAAGAAGTTCCTGTTTTTTCATATCTGCAATTATGTTATTTCTTGCTTCTAATCTATCTAATCCACGGTATGGAGCAGGAACAGCATCATTCAGCGTTGCATTCTTATCGAATATATTAATTGTCGGGAGGTTATGGCGTTTACCTAGTTCGTAGTCGTTGAAATCATGAGCTGGTGTAATTTTGACACAACCGGTACCAAATTCAGGGTCAACATAGTGGTCTGCTAGAATTGGTATTGTTCGATCACAGAGTGGCAATTGAACTGTTCTTCCTACAAATGAAGCATACCGTTCATCTTCAGGATGAACAGCAACAGCTGTGTCTCCGAGCATTGTCTCTGGTCGTGTTGTAGCGACTACTAAGTAATCCTTGCTATCTGAAAGAGGATAACGGAAACGCCATAGTTTTCCTTCTTCCTCTTCTGATATTACTTCTAAGTCTGAAAGGGCCGTATGTAGTACAGGATCCCAATTTACAAGTCTTTCGCCTTTGTATATCTGGCCTGCTTCATAAAGTTGAACAAATTCTTCTGTTACTGCCTTGCATAGTTCGGCATCCATTGTGAACCTTTCTCGAGTCCAGTCCACAGATGCGCCCAATCGTCGCATTTGATGGGAAATTATATTTCCCGAAAGTTCTTTCCACTCCCAAACTTTATTGATAAATGCATCACGTCCAAGTTCATGCTTGGATTTGCCTTCTGCATTCAGTAAGCGTTCGACAACCATTTGTGTCGCTATCCCAGCATGGTCTGTTCCCATCTGCCATAGTGTGTTGCAACCTTTCATTCTATGGTAACGAGTGAGGGCATCCATGATGGTATGTTGGAATGCATGCCCCATATGTAGTGTTCCAGTAACATTTGGTGGTGGAATTACAATGCAATACGGAGTTCCATTACCAGATGCTTTGAAGTAGCCAGCATCTTCCCAGCGTTCGTAGTGCCTTTGTTCAATTTTTTCTGGTTGGTAATCCATAAAGAGTTAGAAACCTTATAAACATAATTGTTTCACTAGGTGTTAAATTCATAGAAAGTCAATGAATTTGGGTTTATTTATATATTGTGGTGTTTGAGTCTATAGCCTCTATCTTTATAAAAGCGATAGCGTAATCTGCCTTTTTCTTTGCGAAGTGGGTCTGAATCAACCACTTCCATTACTCGTGTGTATCGACTGAAAAACGCCGGTACGTCCGAAGCTAGATTAATCATTAGATCGCAGTGATTTTCTGCTTGATCACTTTTTTCTGTTTCTGTATTGTTTTCTTCAATACCGATGATCACAGGTTCTCTGTTAGAGGCGGCACATTCTTTTGTCATCACAAGATGTGGAATAAAGCTACCTTGTGAAAAAGTCCATAGCATTGCATCCAAAGTGTTAGCGTCTTTTATGTTTGATGAATTAATAAAGACTTGGTTTTTAGCTTTTATTGCTTTTTCTGTAAGGCGACAGACAAAATGAAAAAAAGCATCTGTTGAATTACTACTTAAAATGTAAAAATCAATCATCGTCACAATAATACTGTTCCGTCAGTTTTTGCGGTTAAGCAGAAAGTCCATAAGCATAGGAACAGGACGGCCAGTAGCCCCTTTTTCTCGGTTGGTTTTCCACGCGATACCAGCAATATCTAAATGGGCCCATGGAGTTTTTCCTACAAATCTTGATAAGAACTGAGCCGCAATGCTTGCACCTCCTTCTCGTGCGCCTGAATTTGCAAAGTCAGCAAAATTACTTTCTATAGATTCACCATACTCATCATCAACTGGCAATCGCCAAGCAGGGTCTAAGGAACGTTTTCCAGCATTTACTAAATCATATGAAAGTTCATCATTATTACTAAACAAGCCTGTATATACATGGCCAATAGCAATAACACATGCGCCGGTAAGTGTTGCAACGTCGATAATTAAACTTGGGTTATAGCGGGATGCATACGTGAGTGCATCGCATAATATTAAACGTCCTTCAGCATCAGTATTTATGATTTCTATTGTTTGTCCAGACATGCTTTTCACAATATCACTAGGACGGGTGGCTTCAGAGCCCGGCATATTTTCACAGGCGGGAATTAGTGCAATGACATTTAAGCTTGATTGGATTTTTCCTAGAGCTGCCATAGTCCCAATGACTGTAGCTGCTCCACACATATCAAACTTCATTTCATCCATTTTTGGCGGAGGTTTTAATGAAATTCCTCCTGTATCAAATGTTATTCCTTTGCCGCATAAAACGATCGTCTCATCTTTTTCGGTTCCTCCTTGATATTCCATTACAATAAATTTTGCTGGTTCTTTTGCCCCACGAGTAACAGATAGTAATGCTCCCATACCTAAGCTTTTCATATCTTGTTCGCTAAGTATTTTAGTCTTTAGGTTTTTGGTCGTGCGTGCAAGCTCTTTTGATTCATTAGCAAGGTGAGTCGGCGTGCATAAATTAGGTGGCCGGTTTCCAAGGTCTCGTGCTATATCCATACCTAAAGAAATAGCTTGACCGTGAGAAACTCCAAGCCGCGCCTCTTTTGCTTTCTCTCGTCTATTAACAGCTATTGCCAAGCGTAAAGCTCGCGATTTAGTTAACGGACGGCTTTTCATCTCATCAAAACGGTAAAGGACACTTTTCGCTGTTTCAACCGTTAGGCGTGACGCATAATATTCGCTTATGCCTTGAACAGGGCCATATGCAAGATAGCTAGTAGCTTCCCGAATGCCAGCTTTTGATATTTCTATTGCCGCTGCGCTGATGGCAAGACTAAGCCTCTTTGCGTTGAAATCAGATTCTTTACCACACCCGACTAAAAGCAATTTATCCGCAGGCACACCTTCCAACTGGGTTACGAGTAAGGTTTGTCCAAGTTTTGTAGATGAGCTACCTGACCTAATAAGTTGGCTTAACTGATTCTTAACTGCAGTATTAAATTCACCAGTTACACCTTTTATCTTACGTCCTTCAAATATCGGTAGAATGGCACAGCTGGTCTTCTGGCTTGTCGGGGCGCCTATTCGGACAGGAAATTCCATTTTTTGTCTCCTTGCTAAAGCCTGAGATACTCTTTAATAAGAAACCTTAACCAAAAAACTAACAACTGCAACAGTTCTTGGGGCTAATTTGCCACTAGCCTGTGGTATCTTGTTGATAGTCTGCTTGAAAAGTGGATGGTAGTTTACTAATAGCTTGGGGCGCTGGAAACCCGCTTATTTCGTGAATCTTCTAAACCGCTATATTTTCCGAGAAACATTTGCTGCGTGGCTAGTAGTGACATTGGTGCTCTTTGTCATACTAATGAGTAATCAGTTTGCTGAGATACTGGAAGACGCAGCCACTAATCAAATCCCAAAAGACGCGGTATTTGCCGTCTTTAAATTAACTTCCCTACAGTACGTTACGGTGCTCGTGCCTATAGGGTTTTTTCTCGGAATTATGTTGGCCTTAGCAAGGCTAAATCGGGATTCCGAAATGGTGGTGATGGCTTCGTGCGGTGTTGGTTCTGCGCAATTGCTAGGCCCAATAACCGTACTGACATTATTTTTGGCCAGTGTTCTTGCATGGCTTTCATTGGTAAGCACTCCTGATGCTTCTTCTCAGATTGAAGAAATAAAACAGAAAGCGCGAGAGAATTTAGAGGTAGGCGTTTTAGAGTCTGGTGCTTTTGTTAATCTGGATTCTGGCAACACAATAATGTATGCACAGAATGTAGATGGTGATGAGATATTTGATGTTTTTGTCCAGTTCAAGGACGGGCAACAAGTAGTCGTAGTGCAAGCTGATCGAGGGGAACGAGTCGTAAATACTGAGAATGATCAATTAGTATTTATTTTGTATAACGGCCGTCGTTATGAGGGTATTCCAGGTGAACAAGATTTTCGTGTAATTGAATTCCAAGAGCATGGCATGCCTGTGGTAATAGGGGAACCAGTAGTACAGGAAAAACTTGTCACCACTAAGACAGTACAAGAGTTAGTCTTATCTGACGGGCCTGAAGATCATGCAGAATTGCAATGGCGGCTTTCAGCACCAATATCATTATTTGTTTTGTCTGTTATTGCTTTACCTCTTAGTCGTTCTCGTCCACGAGAAGGGCGTTATGCGCGTTTGGGAATAGGTATTCTTGTATATGTTATTTATGCAAATACATTAAATATTGCTCGGTCTATGGTTGCGCGTGGCGAGGTGCCCTTTTGGCTTGGTGTTTGGTGGGTACATATTTTATTGGGTTTTGTGGGGTTAGTGTTATTAGCGCGTGAGTCAGGTTGGTTTAGTAGAAGCTTTTTGATGGTAAAAAGATGAGTTTGTTGGATCGGTACATAGTCATTACTGTGCTGAGAGGTGTAGCTATAGCCGCAGCCGTTTTGCTTGCGGTTGGCACTCTTCTTGAGTTCATGGGACAACTGTCCGATGTGGGGACAGCAAAGTATGAGTTGCCAGATGTTTTTGCTTACATTGCGTTGCGCTTGCCAAGATTATTATTTCAACTCTTGCCTGCAGCTACCTTGATAGGTGCTCTTTTTAGCCTTGGTAATCTAGCTGTGCACAGAGAGCTTGTTGTTATGGCTACGAGTGGTATTTCTAGGCTTAGACTTCTTAGAAGTGTTTCTATTGCGGGCTTTATTCTTTTGTTGATTATGGCAGGTTTGGGAGAGTCTATCGCTCCTAACATGGGAGCATACGCTCGAGAGTTAAGGGCAGTTGCAATGCTTGAGAGTGAAGAAGCAGTAGATGGCCCATCAACATGGTTAAAGAACGGCAATAGAATTGTTAATTTTCAGCGCGAGGCAGATGGCCTAGGTTTTGGTGGTGTCTATCTGTTTGAATTAGATGATGAACAGGGGTTGTTACAGATTGCTCATGCAGATACAGCTGATATTGATGAAAATAATAGATGGGTTTTGAGTAATTATTCGGAAACTCTATTTTCTGATTCCAATGAAGTTCAGGCAAGAAAAGATCAAGTCACGCTAATGGATTTTGGGCTTAGTCCAGAACTTCTTGATTTGTCAGTTGTACGTCATGATCTGCTAGATACTGCTAGTTTGGAGCGTTACATTGGGTATTTGGATGCAAATCAATTAGATTCAACACAGCATCTAACCGCTTACTGGACACGCATGGCTGATATTGTTTCGGTTTTTCTAATGTCCATGTTAGCTTTGCCATTTGTATTTGGTGGTTTGAGATCTGCAGGTACAGGTACTCGTTTGTTAGTGGGACTCCTTGTTGGGCTGGGCTATTATGTTATGTCTCAAACTTTTGTGAATAGCGGTCAGGTTTTTGAATTGAATCCTTTTTTTGTTGCATGGTTGCCGAGCATGATGTTGTTATTTTTAATAATGATTGCATTTTTTAGAATTCGTTAGAAAATATTATTAGATAATGTGTGATAAAAAAGTAGGTCTGTATATAAAGATAAAAGTAAAAAACTTAATTACATTTTATAAATCACGTGACTCATGCTACTTCTAATTGGAATGGTGTTTTATAGCGAATACTAGACTCCCGTTTTTTGATTTTAAGTATAGTGATTCAGCCACAAATATAATTGATAAAGGCGTATGCAATGACTGTTGAAGAAAAATTTACACGACGTAGTGCTATGAAGTTCGGGTTGCTCTCGGCGGGTGTCCCTGTTTTAGCTAAAACTTTTGCTGATCCAGCGTTGGCCCAGGATCTTGGCCCTGGTAATAGGTATGTTGGTGAGGTTGGTGGTCGAAACCATCAGGAATTGTATACAGGCGAGCCTGTTGTAGGTGGTGGGCAAATGGAAATTCGGCTGAATCAATCCATTTATACAGATGATCCGCATGAACTTGAGGTAGCTCGTCGTATGCGTCCTTTTGACCCTTTGTCTTGGTATACAGAGTGGAATCGAGTAGCTCAGATTAATGAAGATATTGCTGTAGGCTATGAAGAACATGGGTTAAATGCATCTGCACATCAGTTTTACATGCGGGCAAGTCGGTTTTATCGACTTTCTATCGTTTATCAGGAGGATACTGATGAGACAATGATGCCGGGGTATATGAAATTTGTTGAGCTATTTGATAAAGCATGGGAGTTGGATTCACCTCCTTTTGAAAGAGTTACTATTCGCGTTGATGGCCATGATTTAAAGGGCTATTTCAGAAAGCCAGGAGGTGAACCTGGAACTCGCTTTCCTACCGTAATAAATTATCAGGGAGCTGATTCCCTAGCTGAAAATACAATAATGGGCGGGGGTTCTTATACTGCTAGGGGTATGGCTTATTTGGTTGTTGATCTGCCTGGTCAAGGTGCGGCTAAAAGATTACAGAATTTATATATGCAGCCAGATACTGAAAGATATGTAACTCCATTGATAGATTATTTGCAGTCCCGATCAGATGTTGATCCAGACAGGATTGGTCTACGAGGACAAAGCATGGGTAGCTTTTCTGCGCCCCGTGCAGCTACAGGCGATAGCAGAATAAAAGCTGTGCTGGTATCTGCAGGATCTCACGATTTACTTAGGGATATTTTTGAATATTATCCGCCGATTCAAGACCGTATCCGTTGGATAATTGGCGCAAGGGATCTCACGGATGCGAGAAGACTCTTGGAGGAATACACCATTGGAGGTCTTGCGCATAAAATCGAGTGTCCTATGTTGATAGGGTATGGCCCAAAGGACCGCATCATGGATCCCCAGGGTGCTTTTAGGCTCTACAATGCTGCCGTTAATTCAGATCGAGAAATGTGGTCTGGTGCTGGCCATCCACATCACGAGGCAAAGTCAGGTGGTCCCTTGGACCTTAGATTGCCGACAGATGTGGATTGGGCTGCAAAACAGTTGGGCGCTACGGGGTAGGTGCTCTATGTTAAAAAGTTAGATCAATGTTAGTGATGAAATACACGTCTTTGGTGACAATTATCTCTTTGCTAGTTACGTTGGTATTAGGTGTTCGTGTAGGAATGATGCGGATAAAGTTTGGAGTAGAAGCTCCATCTTTATCAGGTTCTCCACAGTTTGAAAGAGCATTCCGAATTCATATGAATACTATAGAGCAGCTTGTCTTGTTCTTGCCTGCATTATGGCTTTCGACCTACGTGTTAGGAGATCCAATTGCAGCTGGTATCGGATCACTTTGGGTTTTGGGGCGTATTATTTACGCCAATGCTTACTTTAAAGATCCTATGAAACGAAGGCCGGGAATGATTGTTACGCTTCTCTCAACGGGGTTATTGATCTTAGCAACTGTTTGGGGATTCTTTAGAGTTTTATTAAGCTGAATTTGTTTTCAGGAACTACTTTCATCACTAGTCCAAATTGTACGTCGTCCCTATGTTGAAAGTATTTTTAAGCGTATTGGCGCTCCCTAGGGGAATCGAACCCCTGTTTCAGCCTTGAGAGGGCCGCGTCCTGACCGCTAGACGAAGGGAGCGTGCATGCTCGAATTGATTCAGGCTGTTATGATATAGGTGTTTTGGAAGCGGTTAAACTGACCAACGGAAACTGTTTGAACAACACAGAACTCCAGTCACAGGTTGGCCTGAACGTTATTCCTCGCCAGGATCACAGTATTTCTCGGGCAGACATTTCTAGTAATGCCTTGAAAGTACTTTATCGTTTAAAAAAAGCGGGATATCAGGCTTTTTTGGTGGGTGGAGGTGTAAGAGACCTATTGGTAGGCCTTAATCCTAAAGATTTTGATGTAGTAACTAATGCGCGACCGCCTGAGGTGCGTAAATTATTTCGCAATTGTCGATTAATTGGCAGACGCTTCAAATTGGCTCATGTCCATTTTGGTAGAGAGGTGATAGAGGTCGTTACTTTTCGTTCTTCGGCGAGTGGAATAAAAGATGAGCGTAAACATTCAGGAAAGGGAAGAATTATTCGCGATAACGTTTATGGAACAATTGATGAGGATATTTGGCGAAGAGACTTTACAATTAATGCTCTGTATTACAATGTTTCGGACTTTTCAGTTTGGGATTACACAACTGGTTTAAAAGATATAGAGAATCGTGTTTTAAGGTTGATTGGAGATCCGAAGATTCGTTATCGAGAAGATCCAGTTAGGATGCTTAGGGCTGCGCGGTTTTCAGCTAAACTAGATTTCGATGTCGCAAAAGATTCATTGGCTCCAATAAATAAACTTGGCATTCTTCTAAGAGATGTACCTCCAGCACGTTTGTATGATGAAGTATTAAAGCTGTTCCTTGCTGGTCACGGTGCAAAAAGTTTTGATCGATTAAGACAATTCAATTTACTCAATTACTTATTCCCACATACAGCCTCATCCCTCAAATTAGACCATAAAGGTAATATCTCAAACTTTGTTAGAGAGGGACTTATAGAAACTGATAAACGAGTACATAACCAGAAATCTGTAACACCAATGTTTTTGTACGCTATGCTTCTTTGGCATCCAGTACTGCAGTATTCGCATAAAATTCAGTCTGAAGAAAAAACCAGCCAAATAGAGGCACTTCTTGATGCCTGTGATGAGATAGTTTCTAGTCAGCAGAGCTATACCTCATACCCCCGGCGATATAGTGTGCCGATGAAGGATATCTTAGTTATGCAATTGCGTTTTGAGAATCGACGAGGGGCTAGGGCCCATAGATTGCTAAATCATAGACAGTTTGGTGCGGCTTATGATTTTTTGGTTCTTCGCGCAAAGTGCGGAGAAGTTGATCAGGAGCTTGCGGATTGGTGGGCCAATGTAAGAACGCTTGCTCCTCGCCAGCAACGCAAAGCTTTTTCTCTAACGAATAAGCGTCTGTATGGGCATCGTAGCAACTTATACCAATCTAACGGAGGGTCCAATCCTTCAAAGTCTAAGTAAATTACTCTACAGGACTTGGCAGTTCAGAGAAAACCTGTACAGTCTTGTCTTGGTTTTTTGAAAAGGTAACACTCAACCCAAACCCAAATGATAAATGAGAATTTAGACATTTGCAGGACGAATTTGCCTCGCTATATAGTGGTCGAAGGGCCTATTGGCGTGGGCAAAACAAGTTTGGCAAAAAGATTATCTGAAAGTTTTAATAGCGATCTAATTCTTGAGCAACCAGGTGAAAACCCATTTTTAGAGCAGTTTTACAACAATCCTCGAACTGCTGCGCTTCCAACGCAATTATTTTTTCTTTTTCAAAGAGCAAGACAAATTGAACAAATTCGTCAAAGCGATATGTTTTCACCTGTACGTGTTGCTGATTTTTTGCTAGAAAAAGATCGATTATTTGCTGAGCTTAACTTAGACCCTAATGAATTAAGTCTTTATGAGCAAATATATGATACGTTAAACCTTGAGCCACCAAGCCCTGATCTTATTGTTTATCTACAGGCTCCTCCAAATGTCTTGATGCGAAGAGTTGCAACTAGAGGAGTGGGGTATGAGAGGTTGATTGATGAGAGATATCTAGAACGTTTAGGTGATGCATATGCACGATTTTTTTATGAATACAATGAGGCTCCATTGTTAATAGTTAATGCTGCTGTTATCGACCCCATCCATCGTGAAGCAGATTACCATGAGCTTTTAAAGGCTATTCATCGTATAAAGCATGGTCGCCATTTTTTTAATCCCGCGGTAGAAACAATCGCTTAATAAATCAGATCAAATATAGATAGTTTTTATAACTTCGAGGCCATGTAATGTATAAGCAATTACAACAACGGGGAATGAATTCTCCACCAGTTAATGTATCGACAATCCGTCAAATGAAAAACGAAGGAGAGCCTATAGCTTGTTTGACTGCATATGATGCAAGTTTTGCACAACTTGTAGATATGGCTGGTGTGGATCTAGTTCTTGTAGGGGACTCTTTAGGAATGGTGATTCAAGGTCAAGAAACTACTGTTCCTGTAACCGTAGATGATGTTGTTTATCATACTCAAATAGTTTCAAGGGGATTAAGTCGAACATTTGTTGTTTCAGATTTACCTTTTATGAGCTATGCAACTCCTGAGCAGGCTTTAGATAATGCAGTGCGGCTGATGCAGGAGGGTGGAGCCAAAATGGTGAAGTTAGAAGGTGGGCGTGGGCAGGTGGCAGTTGTCGAGTGTTTGGCGCGACATGATATCCCAGTCTGCGCCCATGTTGGTTTGAAGCCACAATCGGTTCATAAAATAGGTGGTTTTAAGGTTCAGGGGCGGGATAATGAGGCAGCGAAACAAATGACCGAAGATGCTATAGCATTAGAGGAGGCTGGTGCTGATCTTATGCTTCTGGAATGTGTTCCTAATGAAGTCGGTCTTAAAATATCAGAATCTATAGGCTTGCCAATTATAGGCATAGGTGCCGGTCCAAATGTTGATGGCCAGATTCTAGTCCTATATGACATGCTTGGTATTACTCAGGGTCGTACTCCAAAGTTTGTAAAAAACTTTTTGGAAGATTCTGAATCTATATTGGATGCGTTACAGACTTATGTTTCTTCTGTAAAGAATAGAGATTATCCGGCAAAAGAACACTGCTTTTCTTGATTAAGCAATAATGAATGTGGATGACATAGATGTCTGCTTTAGGTAAATCTTCTGTTCGATTGCAAGGTGTTTATACAGTAAAGGCATTGCGTGAATTTATAGGATCTTTGCAACTTACACATAATACCATTGCGTTAGTGCCGACAATGGGAAATCTACATGAAGGGCACCTGAGCTTAATGCATCTTGCCCGAGAGTACGCTGATATAGTTGTTTGTAGTATTTTTGTTAACCCAACACAGTTTGGATTAGGAGAAGATTTCTCTGGTTATCCAAGAACATTATTGGAAGACGAGGCGCTCTTAGAAAAGCAAGGGCTAGTTCATTTGGTTTTTGCTCCAGAAGAGAAAGATATATACCCGTTTGGCTTAGATAATACAGCTAAGATTACAATGCCAGGTTTAAGTAAGGAACTATGTGGTTCTGGTAGACCGGGACATTTTGATGGTGTTGCGTCTGTCGTTCTGCGTCTTCTTAACCTTATATCACCAGATATACTTGTATTGGGAGAAAAAGATTACCAGCAACTCATTTTATTAAAGCGGTTGGTTCGGGATTTGCATCTTCCCGTGCAAATTGTTTCGGGAGTTATACATAGAGAGGCCGATGGCCTAGCCATGAGTACTCGAAATCAATACTTAAGCCCTGCAGAAAGAAAAGTAGCACCAAAGCTTTATTGTGAATTAGTTAAACTTAGCAAATTAATTAAATCTGGAGGCGAGGATTGCCAGACCTTGGTAAAACAATCCCTATCCTCTTTAGAAACTTTTGGGTTCAAGCCAGAATATATTGAGGTTCGTCGATCGATAGACCTTGGTAAGCCAATGGAAACAGAGTCTCCTGATGGTCTTATTATATTAGCTGCAGCATGGCTAGGTAACGCACGACTTATTGACAACATTCAGCTTTAAAAGCATTGCTTCTCATAATTGGTTTTTTGTTTCATGTTGGCTTATTGCCCAGCGTACATGCTCTTTTATAACGCTAGATGAATGATTCTTTTTTTTATCTAGTGCTTCCATCACATCTTGTTTTTTTGGAGCGTTGCCTAAAGCAACTGCTACATTTCTTAACCATCCCTTGTAGCCTGCTCTTCTGATTGCACTTCCTCTGGTTCTTATGTCCCATTCAGACTTATCCCAGAGGAATAAATCAACAAGAGTTCTGCGGTCTAAATTGTGTCTTGGTAGAAAATTTTCCTCTAGACTTTTTTTTGCGAATTTATTCCAAGGGCAAATAAGTTGGCAGTCATCACAACCAAAAATTCGATTACCAATTCCAGTGCGGAGTTCTATAGGTATGCTCCCTTTATGTTCTATAGTTAAATATGAAATACAACGGCGAGCATCTAGTAGATAAGGTTTAACTATCGCTTGCGTTGGACATATGTCAATGCATGCGGTGCAACTACCACAGTGATCATCGATTGGGTTATCTATAGGAAGAGGTAGATCGGTATATATTTCTCCTAAGAAGAAAAATGAGCCAGCCTCAGGATTTATAAGATTAGTATGTTTTCCAATCCATCCAAGTCCTGCTTTTTGAGCTATAGGCTTTTCTAAAACTGGTGCGCTATCTACAAAGACACGGTAGCCAAAGTTACCGATACGTTCTTGAACTAGTTTCGCGAGTTGTGCAAGTCGTTTTCTCAATACTTTGTGATAATCACGCCCGAGCGCATAACGAGATATATACGCGCGTTTTTTGTCGATAATATTTTCAGCTGTGTCCAGTGTTTTAGATGGCCAATAGTCCATTCGCACTGATATTATTTTAATTGTTCCCGGGACAAGCTGATTGGGTCTAGAGCGCTTGTTACCATGTCGTTTTAGGTAACTCATTTCACCATGATATTCATTGTCTAGCCATTTTTTAAACCGACCTTCTGCATCACTTAGGTCCGTATCTGAAATACCTATTTGCTGAAAACCTAGCTTCATACCGATTTCCTTAATACTTTTAGCTAGATCAGAAAGATCGTTATTAGAAAGGTTTTGGTTTTTTGAGTTATCGGTATGCATTTGCCTCTAAGTATAATGCCCAATATGAAAAGCATAACTACTACATATCCAGTTTCAGTTTATACAGCTGATCAAGTAAGAACTATAGATAGACTTGCTATTAAAAAGCTGGGCGTTACTGGTTATGAACTAATGTGCCGTGCCGGTGAGGCATCTTTCTCCCTATTGCAGAATTGTTGGCCAGATGTTCAGACTATCGCTGTATTTTGTGGGCAAGGAAATAATAGTGGTGATGCCTATGTTCTTGCACACCTTGCGCTGCAAGCCGGTATAAAAGTTAAGGTTATTGCAGTCACACCAGGGGAGCAATTGCAAAATGAGGCTGCGATAGCATGGGATCAATATACGAAAAATGGAGGAAAGGTTGAGGTATTTTCAGCAGACTGCATTATTACTGAGGATGTCATAGTAGATGGGTTATTGGGTACTGGTCTTACCCGCCAATTACAAGGCGATATGCTGTCAGCTGTTCAACTAATTAATACATCTGAAGTGCCAGTATTAGCTTTAGATATGCCGACAGGTTTAGATGCTGATACAGGCATGTTGCATGGGGACTGTGTTAAAGCTGATATAACTTTAACTTTTGTTGGATTAAAGCAAGGATTATTTCTGGGTGTTGGGCCTAATTATGTAGGAAAACTAGAGTTTTCTGATCTATCTATTCATGGGAAAGATGATAATAACGATAAGCTTTTCGATCAAATACAGCCTCAAATTTGTCGCCTTACTCCCAGAGATTTAGATATTTGTTTAAAGCCACGAGCACAACTTGCTCACAAAGGCACAAATGGCAGTCTTTTGTTGGTTGGGGGTGCTCCTGGTATGGCTGGTGCAATCCGACTTGCTGCAGAGGCGGCACTTCGGTCTGGTGCGGGAATAGTCAGGGTTGCTACGCACCCCGATTCAGTATCAAGTGTAATGGCTGGACGTGCTGAAATTATGTGTCATGGCGTGATAGACGAAGAAGAGTTACAGCCCCTTTTAGGATCAGCAGAGGCAGTTATTCTTGGCCCTGGTTTAGGACAATCTGTCTGGGCTAAGAATCTTTGGAAGTGCATTACTAAATCAACATTACCGGTGGTTTTAGATGCTGATGGTCTTAATCTGCTTTCTGCTGAAAACAAAATTAAGCCATTAGACAGAGGTAATTGGATTTTGACCCCGCATCCAGGTGAGGCAGCAAAGCTACTTTGTACAGATTTGGATAGTGTGCAAAGAGATCGACTAGGGGCTGTAAAAGAGCTTGCGCAAACTTTTAGTAGCGTGGCAGTCTTAAAGGGCGGTTGTAGTCTTGTCGCTGGTGAGGACATTTTTGTTCGTCTATGTGATCGTGGAAACCCAGGAATGGCCACACCGGGGATGGGGGATGTTCTTGCCGGGATAATCGGAGGGTTTCTTGTACAGGTTGGTAACTTAGGTTTGGCTACTAGGGCTGCTGTGTTTGTTCATGCCGTATGTGGAGATATAGCGGCCTTAGATGGGGAGCGTGGCCTTCTTGCGGGAGACATTATCAGACATATTCCTCTTTTCACTAACCCTCCTTTTGTGCAATATAAGCTATTATCTGATTGAGCTATGAAAAATATAAGAAAAAGATATAGTAATCAAGAAGTTATATACAATTCATTAGACGAAGATCAATTTGGCGCTTTGGCAAGTAAGATAGCTAAAGAATGGCATTTTCAGAGCAAATCAAATCTGGTGATAGGATTAGAAGGCGCGCTTGGTTCTGGCAAAACTACTTGGGTTAGAGGAATGCTAGCAGGACTTGGGTATGAAGGTCGTGTGCCATCGCCTACCTATACAATAGTAGAGCAATATGAATTAGAGGGTCTTAGTGTTATGCATCTAGATCTTTATCGATTGCCTGAATCAAATCGCCTCCAAGAGAGACAGCTAAGTGAGTTTGAGGCATTAGGAGTTAGAGAATGGATGTCCAAAGATGAAGTTTGGCTAATAGGTGAGTGGCCATCTCGTTCGCCTCAGTTCATTGCCTGTGTGGATATTTGGATTAATTTTGAATTTCAAGAGTCATCTAAGCGTCGTGTAATCCTCAGCGAGGCAACTACAATAGGCCAAGATTTTCTTAAATTATTGTCTTAATACTTTCGCTTTGTTTCTAGTTTTCCTTTGTAATCCTATATTTTTTAAAGGATAATATTGTAATATTGGTTGAGTCTTGTAACCGTAACGCGGCTTGTCGAGGGAGAGACTAGCAGTGATTTCTGGATTCAGGCCCTTTGTTTTAGTTCTGTTTCTAATGGGTTTTTCCCCATCGCACCTTATTGCTTATGAAGTTGAGGGCTTGAGGCTATGGTCTAGTTCCGAGTCAACGCGCTTTGTTATTGATTTGTCAGCACCAACGCAGCACCGTGTCTTTAATCTTGAAAATCCCAATCGAATTGTTGTTGATCTTGACGATACAGCTATAGCGGAATCTGTTAAGTTGCCTGACGGACAGGGATTTGTAAGTGGTATCCGTACTGGAAATCAGCCGGGTGGTAAATTAAGGGTAGTGCTGGATACAAATGAGAATGTAAATGCCCAAAGCTTTTTATTAGAGCCAAATCAGACATATGGTCATCGGCTGGTAGTGGATCTTGCTTTGACTGTGGTTCCAAGTGTTAGGTCAAGTATTTCTCAGTTACAACCAGCAGTTAATAGGCCTGTAATTGTGGCTATTGATGCAGGGCATGGTGGTGATGATCCAGGAGCAACCGGTTCTAAAGGGTTGCGTGAGAAGGATGTTGTTTTAGGCATAGCTGAACGTCTTGCTATAGAGGTAGAAAATCAGCCTGGTATGGAGCCAGTATTGATCCGAACTGGTGATTATTACTTGCCGCTAAGGTCTCGAATTTCTCGGGCAAGAGATTCTTCAGCAGATTTATTTATCTCGATCCATGCTGACGCGTTTCGTGATCCAAGTGTAAGGGGAGCAACCGTTTACGTTTTATCAGATAGTGGCGCTAGTGATGAGGCGGCTTTGAGGCTTGCAAAAAGAGAAAATGATGCTGATTTAATTGGTGGAGTGTCGTTAGCGGATAAGGAACCATTGCTAGCAAGAGTCTTGTTGGATCTATCTCAGAACGCATCTATTAGTGCAAGCTCTGCGGTAGGTGAACGAGTTATCAGAAGACTAAGCAATGTTACACCCATTCGTAAATCTCGAGTACAGCGAGCACCGTTCCTAGTTCTTAAATCACCGGATATCCCTTCTATTTTGATTGAAACTGCTTATATTTCAAATCCAACGCAAGAATCTGAACTAAGGACATCAGCCTATCAGCAGTCCCTAGCAAGTGCGATTCACAAAGGTATTGTGGATTATTTTAGAGATAATCCGCCTCCTAATAGCTATCTTGCTTTAAATCCTCCTCCTTTGGAGAAAACGCCTATTCGTCATGTAATCTCAAAAGGTGAAACTCTTTCAGAAATCGCGGAATACTATAAAGTTAGTCTATCTGCCTTGAAGCGATCGAACTCACTTCGTAACGATATTGTGCGCATAGGCCAAGTGATTACAATACCTGTAACCTAATCTGATAACTTTTATTTTAGGTCTTACTTTGTTGTCCGTTCCGACTACAATAGTGTCGTGACTATACGCGTTCTTCCATCACGTTTGATTGATCAAATTGCCGCTGGTGAGGTAGTAGAGCGGCCTGCTTCAGTTGTAAAGGAACTTATCGAAAACAGTCTTGATGCTAATGCAACGCAAATAGAGGTAGAAGCAGAAGAAGGGGGCTCTAAATTAATTCGAGTCCGTGATAATGGCGTTGGAATTGCTCAACAAGAGCTTGAAATTGCATTTTCACGTCATGCGACTAGCAAGATTTTTGATCTTGATGATCTAGAAAATATTTTAACTTTTGGGTTTAGAGGCGAAGCCTTACCAAGTATCGCGTCAGTGGCTCAAGTAAATGTTATTTCTCATGCTAGGGGAGAAGAATTTGGATGGGCTATAGATTCATCGGGTTCGCCCGAGATGGAAATACGGCAAGCATCCCATCCAAGGGGCACTACTGTTGAGGTTAGAGATTTATTTTTTAATATACCTGCTAGACGAAAATTCTTAAAAAAACAGCGAACTGAATTTGCACACCTTAGTGCAGTAGTGCGCAACTTAGCTCTTGCACGTTTTGACGTTGAATGGAGTTTAAAACATAACAAGCGTTCAGTTTTGTCTCTTGAGTCTGCATTAGACCGAGAAGGTCAGGAAGGTAGGTTAGTTCGTATATGCGGCGAAAAATTTTTAGAGCATGCACGGTATTTCCAAAAAGAAATAGAAGGATTACGACTTAGTGGTTGGTTAACTGAGCCGACTTTTTCTTCGGGGCAGGCCAATATGCAGTACACATTTGTCAACGGAAGATATGTCAGGGACAAGCTATTGAGGCATGCCATCCGTTTGGGATATCAGGATGTTCTTTTTCATGGTCGACATCCAGCATATGTGGTGTTTTTAGAGCTGAACCCACGCCGTGTGGATGTGAACGCTCACCCAGCAAAACTAGAAATACGCTTTCGAGATTCACGGCTAATACATGATTTTATTTTTCATACAGTAGAGGCAGTCTTGGGCCGTACGTTGGAATCCCAACAAAGCAAATCAATAAGGCCTCCAACTGCTTTGAAAAGCTTAACTAAAAGTAATGAAGTTCCCTTAGTTTCTGGAAGTGCAGGAATTTCACAGCGTACCTTACATTTGGGATTAGACAGTAGTAACGAGAAAACTAACGATACATTTGGCGATACTTTGTGGACTGTCATGCATAGTGTTGAAAAAAAAGATGACATTCCTCCTCTTGGTTTTGCGTTAGGACAGTTGCTTGGTGTTTATATTCTGTCTGAAAGTGCTGATGGTTTAAATATTGTTGATATGCATGCAGCGCATGAACGTGTGACATATGAGCGTCTTAAGAAGGCGCTTGTTCATGATAGGTTAAAGACTCAACCACTACTGATTCCATTATCACTTTCAGTCGCCGAGCATGAGGCTGACATGGTTGATTCGGCTTCTGATGAGTTATCCCAGCTTGGATTCGAAGTAACAAGACGAGGCCCCGAAGAAATTCAGGTCAGTGGAGTTCCCATGATTTTGCATAGTGCTGAAGTAGAACCTTTACTTCGTGATGTGCTTTCAGATCTCTCGCAACAAAAAGGACTAGAGCGCATTGAATCCACAATAAATGACATACTTGCAACAATGGCCTGTCACGGGGCTGTTAAAGCTAATCGACATCTTGAAATTAAAGAAATGAACGCATTATTAAGGGAAATGGAAAAAACAGAAAAAAGCGATCATTGCAATCATGGCAGACCAACCTGGACCAGGATAACTATCTCCGAGCTTGATCGTTTGTTTAAAAGAGGCCAGTGAGCGAAGTCTGCAGTGGGCGAAAAAATTAAGCCTTGTATTTGTATTACTGGTCCAACTGCGTGTGGAAAAACAGAGCTTGCTTTGCAATTAGCTGAAGATTTTCCAGTTGAAATTATTAGCATGGACTCAGTCATGGTTTATAGGGGCATGGATATTGGGACTGCTAAGCCATCATCAGAATTAAGAAGTATTATTAAACATCATCTAATTGATATTGTTGAGCCTATAGATGCTTATTCAGCAGGGAGGTTCGTTAGAGATGCAAAAGAGAGTTTGTCCTCTATTTATTCGAAGGGTCGCGTGCCATTAATAGTTGGAGGGACTTTACTCTATTTGAAAGCTCTTAGGGATGGTCTTGCTCAGCTTCCAGAGCGCGATAGCAAAATTAGACAAAAACTGGATCAAGAGGCTGAAGTGGTTGGTTGGCCAGAAATGCATCGACGTCTTCAAATTATAGACCCTGATTCAGCTGTTAGGATTTCATCTGCAGATGGTCAACGTATTCAACGTGCCCTCGAGGTTTACGAGTTGACAGGGGAAACCCTCAGTGCACTACATAAAGCGCAGTCTTCAATACAGAAAACTGAGATTAATACTATAGCTTTAGTTCCAGAAACCCGAGAAAAGCTTTCAAATAGGATAGAGAAAAGGTTCGATGTCATGGTATCTAATGGTTTTATTGAAGAAGTAAAAGCTTTAAAGGAAAGAGGCGACTTATCCTTAAGCACTTCATCCATGCGCGCAGTTGGTTATAGACAAATTTGGGCGTTTTTGGACGGTGAATATATTTGGAAAGAAGCGCGTAACAAGGCCATAATTGCAACGCGTCAATTGGCAAAACGACAGATGACTTGGCTGAGGTCAGAGAGCAAAATAAAAAAATTAAATGGCCCTGACCCGTACATAAGTGAAGTGGTCAAGGCTGAATTAAATGATTACTTCAATATAGTTTAAAAAGGTCTTGAAATTTTCCTCCCATGCTACCATTTTAGATTGTGGGATTAGAATTGTTATCAAATATCGGAGTTGCGCTTCAGTGCCCGTTCACTACTAACTGTTGGGCTCGGTTGTGTCTTTTTTAAACAATAAAGATAAGGAGAAAAAAACATGGCCAAAAATCAGTCATTGCAGGACCCTTTTTTGAACGCATTGCGTAGAGAGAAAGTTCCTGTTTCGATCTATTTGGTGAACGGCATCAAACTGCAGGGTCAAATTGATTCTTTCGATCAATTTGTAGTTTTGCTTAAGAATACTGTAAGTCAAATGGTATATAAGCATGCTATATCTACTGTTGTACCTAGCCGAATGGTTGATATTTCAGAAAGCGAAGTCAAAGATGAAAGTGAAGTTGAAGAAAAAGGCGAAGAGTCTACCGATTAACAAATCAGTAAAAAGAGGAGTTATTGATTGATTGAACGTCCTGATAGTGGTGAGCGTTCTTTATTGCTCCATGTTGGTCTTAAGCGATCCTGTTATGCAGATGAAATACAGGAGTTTCAGGCCCTATCTGTTTCTGCTGGCGCTGAGATAGCGGGTGAAATCTCTGCCCGTCGTACAAGACCTGACCCGGGACTTTACATCGGTCAAGGTAAGGTAAAAGAGCTTGCAAAAAAGGTTAAAGACGTCTGTGCTGATCTAGTACTTGTTAACCAACCTCTTTCGGCTACCCAGGAGCGCAATCTGGAGAAAAATTTAGGCGTGCGTGTCTTAGATCGCAATGGTTTGATTTTGGATATTTTTGCGCAACGGGCAGCCACGCATGAGGGTAAGCTCCAAGTGGAGCTTGCACAATTGGAGCATCTTTCAACAAGATTAGTGCGGGGTTGGACGCATCTAGAACGACAAAAAGGTGGGATCGGTCTAAGAGGTCCGGGTGAAACACAGTTAGAGTCAGATAGAAGGCTAGTTGGGCTTAGGATAAAACGTTTGAAGGCACGGCTTGAGAGTGTTGTAAAGCAGCGTGAGCTTGGACGAAGAGAGCGCCGTCGTGTGCGCATACCAACAGTCGCCCTAGTGGGTTATACAAATGCAGGAAAAACTAGTCTTTTTAATGCCTTAAGTGGTGCAGAAGTACGAGCGCGTAATACGTTATTTGCAACCCTGGATCCGACGATACGTAGATTATCTCCAGGGGAATTAGATGAAGTTTTGCTTGTAGATACCGTCGGGTTTGTCCGTGATTTGCCTCATGAGCTCATAGCAGCATTTCGTGCAACATTAACAGAGACACGCGAAGCTAATTTGCTCGTGCATGTGATCGATGTTAGTGATCCACACAGCGATGATCGCAAGCGACAGGTAGAGATGGTGCTAGATTCTATCGGTGCTGGAAATATTCCTCGTTTGCAGGTGTACAATAAGGCTGATAGAGCTAAGGAATTTTCATCAAAGCTTGCAAATATCGCAGAGGTGAATGGCACGGAGTTACCTAATTTGCTTGTTTCCGCGTTAACGGGAGATGGAGTTGAAAATTTAGCAAAAGTAATAAGGGTAAAGGCGGTTGGCGAATCAGTTTTTGGCCGTCTTGAATTGGGCCCTGGTGATAGTAGGCTAAGAGCTAAGTTATTTGAGCTAAAGGCTGTACAATCAGAGTTAAGTCATGATTCAGGAGGTTGGACTTTGGAATTAGCCCTAACACCACAACGGTGGAAGGAATTTTGTATACAGGAAGGGCTGTCTGATGACAGTTTTCAACGGGTGTGAGCTATGAGTTGGGATGATGGAAATAAAAATAATCCTTGGCAGCAAGGTGGTGGAAAGGGACCTGCAGACCTTGATCAGGTGGTTAAGGATTTACAAAAGAAACTAACAAAAGTTTTCGGAGGTAGCAGGCGCGGTGGTGATGGTAATGGTAATGGGGCTAACATGGGAGGCTCTAAGCCTGCTAGTGGAATGCTTGGTAGTATTCTTGTTGCATTAATTGGTGTTTGGGCTGTGACAGGTTTTTATGTTGTTGATGATGCAGAACGAGGTATTGTGCTTCGTTTTGGTCAGTTTCAATCGATAAGTCAGCCCGGTCTTCGTTGGAAAGTGCCTTGGCCTGTTGATTCAGTAGAGCTGATTAACACCAATGTTACAGAACGTTTTGACTACCAAGGAAGTATGCTCACTGAAGATGAGAATATAGTGCTTGTTGATCTTGTTGTGCAGTACAGACGTACTGATCCCGAAGCTTATTTGTTTAATATGAGAAATCCTTCGGATACTTTAATGGATGTAACCAGTAGCGCAATACGAGAAGTTATTGGGAAAAATCTTTTAGATTTTATTTTAACTGAAGGTCGAGCTGAGGTAGCAGCCGAGACACAAGCTTTAATTCAGAGCACTCTGGATACATATGGTACTGGCATAACTGTTTATGAGGTTAATCTACAAGATGCAAATTTTCCTCGTGATGTGGAGGAGAGCGTACAAGATGCTATCCGAGCTAGAGAGGATAAAGAACGAATGGCGTTAGCTGCTGAAGCTTATGCAAACGATATTTTGCCTAAAGCACGAGGTTCGGCAGCACGTCAGTTGCAAGATGCAGAGGCATATAGGGATCGAGTAATTGCTGATGCAGAAGGGGAATCAGATCGATTTGTTCAAATACTTCTGGAGTATGAGAAGGCGCCTGAGGTTACTAGACAAAGAATGTATTTAGATACTCTGGAGGAGGTTCTATCTAATTCAACTAAGGTTCTGTTGGATTCAGAGGGCGGAGGAAATATGATTTATCTGCCCCTAGATCGACTAATGGAGAGAGGGTCTAGCCAGCAACAGAATTTGTTAGCACCTTCTGCTGTGCCGATGCCGAATAGTAGCCCAAGCGCACGTGTGCGCGATTCACGTTAGACTGGAGTTTTTGATATGAGTCCGAGATTTAATTTGATATTAGTTGGCTTGGTTCTTGTTGTAGCAATTGTAAGAATGACTGTTTTTACTGTTGATGAGAGGGAGCATGCCATTAAGTTTAGGTTTGGTGAGATAGTGAAATCTGATTACGGACCTGGGCTACATTTTAAAATACCCTTTGTAAACAATATTGCTAAATACCCCGATCGTATTCTGACTTACGAAGAGTCGGAAGAGCGCTTTTTGACGGGGGAGAAAAAGAATCTAATTGTTGATTATTTTATTACATGGCGGATTGTAGATCCTGCTCAATATTACCGGTCTGCTCGAGGAGATGAGCTTTTTGCTGAACAGAGACTATCAGCAATTATTCGAGAGGGAATTAAGGCTGAGTTTTCTCAACGAACTGTACAGGAGGTAGTGGCAGCTGAACGTTCTGAGCTTATGAGTCAGATGTTGGTTACAGCCTCAGCTCAGGCACCGGCTCTAGGGTTAGATGTTGTTGATGTAAGAGTCATGAGGATAGAGCTATCCGATGAGGTTAGTGGGTCGGTTTTTTCAAGAATGCAGCAGGAACGTGGAAGAGTTGCAGCACAATTGAGAGCCGAAGGGGAAGAAGAGGCTGAACGAATACGGGCCGATGCTGATAGACAGCGTACGGTAATTCTTGCAGAAGCCTACAGAGACGCTGAGCGTTTACGTGGTGAGGGGGATGCTAGAGCGGCTGCATTGTATGCAGATGCGTACAATCAGAACCCTTCTTTTTACTCATTTTATAGAAGTATGTCTGCTTATAGAGAATCAATTGGAGGGCAGCAAGATGTATTGGTCCTCAGTCCAGACAGCGAGTTTTTCCAGTACATAGGAGAACAGATGGGTGCTGCCACGCCTTAGATAATTCCAATTAGCAAAATTGTTTTAACGAATAAGGGACTATAGTCTTGGCCTGGTCAGATTTGTTTGCGGGCATTGCTTTTTATTTGATTATTGAGGGTTTGTTTCCTTTTATAAATCCGAATGCATGGCGTCGTGGTCTTTCAGTTATGGCTCAATTTGAAGATCAGCAGCTTCGAAATTTTGGTCTTGGAGTAGTAATTGCTGGGCTTACCCTTTTGTATTTTGTAAGAGGTTGAAGGTTTTGGGACGAAGTGTTGTTGTTATAGGTACACAGTGGGGCGATGAGGGGAAGGGAGCTCTAGTAGATTTGCTTGCTGAAAGAGCAAATGCTGTTGTACGTTTTCAAGGCGGCCATAATGCTGGCCACACACTTGTAATCGATGGAGAGAAGACTGTTCTCCATTTAATTCCTTCAGGAATCTTGAGAGAGGATGTTAATTGTTTGATTGGCAATGGGGTTGTAGTGTCGCTTAATGCCTTAGTCCATGAAATTGATGAACTTGCTCAAAAAGGTGTGCCGGTTGAAGAGCGATTGAGATTATCTCCATCATGCCCACTAATACTCTCTTCACATGTGGCGCTTGACAATGCCCGAGAAAGTTTGCGTGGTAGTGATGCTATCGGAACTACGGGAAGAGGCATTGGACCTGCTTATGAAGACAAGGTAGCCAGAAGGGCTCTGAAGATTTCTGACTTGTTAATCCCAGATTTATTAAAAAATAAATTAGAAGTATTGCTTGATTTCCATAATTTTTTGTTAAAAAAATATTACAAACAACACACGGTTGAATTTGACAAGGAATATACAAATCTTCTTGGCTTTGCTGACAGGATTAAGCCTCTAATAGGGGATGTGACTCAAATATTGTATGAAACTAAGAAACAAGATGGTGGGATCCTCTTTGAAGGGGCGCAGGGTGCATTATTAGATATTGATCTTGGTACATATCCTTTTGTTACTTCTTCGAATACTACAATTGGCGCTGCTTCTACGGGCACTGGAATAGGGGCTATGCAGATAGATTATGTGCTTGGGATTGTTAAGGCTTATACGACTCGGGTAGGTGCTGGCCCGTTTCCAACAGAGCTTTTTGACAGAGCAGGCCGTCATTTGGCTGAAATGGGTTCTGAATTCGGTGCAACCACAGGTCGTCCCAGGCGCTGCGGTTGGCTTGATGTAGTGTCCTTAAAACGTTCAGTCATTGTAAATTCATTAACTGGCTTGGCTGTGACTAAGCTTGATGTGCTTGATGGGTTAGAGGAAATTATGATTTGTACTGGTTATAGGCTAGATGATCAGTTGCTCGATAATCCACCCGTATTAATGGAACGGTATGGAGACTGTGAGCCTGTATATGAGACTTTGCCTGGTTGGGATATTCCTACTGCCGGAATTACCTCGTATTCAGATTTGCCAAAGCAAGCACAACATTACTTGAATCGCCTAGAGGAATTATTAGATGTCCCTGTAGATATTGTTTCAACGGGGCCTGAGCGAGATGCAATTATTATGCGTCGTAATCCCTTTGACTTCTAAGAATTTTTGTATGGCCTTCTAGGTCATGCAGATTCTATGCTATAGACGAGGCTTTTTTGATTGGAAAGTGGTTGTAATAGGATGACTTTGCAGCCTATTAATAATTGGGGAACGTGGTTTGCGCAGTAATATATTATACGTATTGTTAGTTTTGGCATTTTTTGGCTTCTCAGCTAGCCTGATTGCTCAAGAGCTCCCGCGTCCGCAAGAGATTGAACGGGATATTAATTTTTGGACACGCGTATATACCGAAATTACCACTAGTAGTGGTTTTATACATGATTCTCGTAACCTATCAGTGGTCTACTTAACGATAGAGTTTTCTCAAAACTCCACCAGAAGTATGCGAACTCGGCAAATTAATGCTGCCCGCGATGAAGTAACTGATGCCTTGAGGGCCCTTGCCGATGGTAAGAGAAGTAACCTTACTGTAATCGAGCAGGGCGTTTTAGATTCATGGCCAGATGGGGTTTCGAATGTCGATTTAAGTCGAGCTGTAGAACAGGTTCGTTTTCAATTGGGCCAGTCTGATCGTTATAGAGCTGGATATGTCAGGTCTGGACGTTGGAGGGGGTACATCCAGGAAGTTCTTCGAGAGCAAGGTGTGCCAGAAGAATTGGTGGCATTGCCACATGTAGAATCTTCCTTCGATCCTACTGCTTATTCAAGAGTAGGTGCAGCTGGTATGTGGCAGTTTACTCGATCAACTGGACTTCGTTACATGCGAATTGATCATATTGTAGATGAACGTAGGGATCCTTATTTATCAACAGTCGCAGCAGCTAGATTACTAAAGGATAATTATGATGTTCTACAGAATTGGTCCTTAGCGATTACTGCCTACAACCATGGCCAGGCTGGTATGCGAAACGCAGTACGCCAAACAGGAACGGATCAGATTGACGTTATTTTGCGTGAATATGATGGCCGTGCATTTGGTTTTGCATCGCGCAATTTTTATGTCGCATTTTTAGCAGCATCTGATGTAGATTCCAATATTGAGCAGTTTTTTGGGCCAACTGTTGTTGAAGATCAAGAGAGTTATTTCTTGATTGATGTGCCTGATTTTGTTTTATCTACATCTCTTGCTTCCGTTTTTGATATAGATCATCAGGAACTTCGGGCATGGAATCCTGCATTAACAGAAGCTGTCTGGAATGAAGATAAGTTTATTCCTCAATATTTCGAGCTTAGGCTTCCTAGTTCTTTGGAAGAAAGGGCAGGAGAATTAATTGCTTCGTTGCCTGGTTCACAAAGATATGCAGCGCAGAAGCCTGATATTATGCATCGAATTAGACGTGGAGAAACGCTTTCTGGAATTGCTGATCGCTATCAGGTTAGTCAAGCATCCTTAATGGCATTAAATAATTTAAGGAATCGTAATTTTATTCGTGAAGGTCAGGTTTTGTTGCTTCCAGGAAATGATGGAATTACTCCTGCTAGTTTGGCTGATTCAAGTGCCGGTGTAATACGAGATGTAAGTACTTACATCGTTCGTGCTGGAGATAGTGTTGATTTGATTGCTACTAGGTTTGGAACTAACCCCCAGACTATACAGTTACTTAATTCGCTTGATGATGTTAATAGAATCTATGTTGGTCAGGAATTAAGACTTAGAAGTGATGTTGAAACTCCTCAACTAGCCCAAATTGAAACCGCTTCACAGATAACTAATGAATTGGAAGAAGGTGATATAAATGATAGTGCGCAAATAGTTTCGACTGTAGTTTCACCTGAAACTAGCGGATCATCAATTACAGGTGAACTGTTAGAGCCGCTTGAAACCAATGTTTTATCTAGTGTGCAGGCTGAAATGGCAGCTGATCCCAGTGATTATTTAGTAGCGTCAGATGGAACGATTGAGGTTCAGGCGCTAGAGACGCTAGGGCATTATGCTGACTGGCTAGGAATTCGAACTCAACGATTACGAGATATCAATGGTATGCCTTTTCGACAAGCCGTAGTAATTGGTAATCGTCTGAAGTTAGATTTTTCTCAAATTAATTCATCAATATTTGAGGAGCGTCGACTTACTTATCAGCGCCAAACCCAGGAAGCTTTTTTTCTCGCATATCAGGTGA
>PBDA01000024.1 GCA_002718345.1 Rhodospirillaceae bacterium | reverse complement strand
TTTAGTGTAACTGAAAAATTTCTGGGAAAGTCACATCGTAATCTGCTATTTGGACTGGTGCTTAGCTTATCAGGTCAACTCATTGGGGCTTCTGAAAAGCCTACTGAACTACAAACAAGGGTTGCTAAAAAGCACTCACAACAGGCTCTACTTGAATCACAAATGGAGGCTTACAACCTAGCAGTAAGCGAGGAATTCAAAGGGCTTTTGCGGATAGAGTTGCAGAGATCGATCTTAAATGAGCTACGTCTTGTTAAGTCAGATCAACGTAGTCGCGGTTAGTCTGAGGAGTTTAGTTTGTGCAGTCACCGGGTCACTCCTCCCCCACGAACTGGTGATTGCAAGCCTGGCCGGGAGGCCATTTGGACCTGGGTTAAGCCCGGCATAGGAAGTTCAGTGCTAGTCACTAGACAGGAAGTCCAGCCCAGGTCCTTTTTTACCTTATTAACAATAAGATTCCAGTCGAGCAATAGAAACTTAGAAGTTGCTATCGAGGTTTAAATATTAAAGGCTGGCCACTTGGCTTATTAGTAGGGCATCCATCTCTATAAACAACTTCTCCATTCAGAAGTGTTATATGAATACTTGAGCTAAAACGCTCCCCTTCAAAAGGTGACCAACGACATCGATATTGAAGGCTCTCTGGCGTAATTATCTGTGACCTATTTAAGTCAATTACAACAAGGTCTGCAAAGTAACCTTCTCTAATGAAGCCCCTGTCAACAATACTAAAAAGTACAGCTGGATTATGCGCACTTTTCCGAACAATTTTTTCTAAGGAAATCTGTCCAGACTGATAAAATTCCAACATGACTTGCAAGGAATGCTGCACTAAAGGTAGGCCTGCAGGAGCATCGAAATAAGACTGCATTTTCTCTTCCATAGTATGAGGAGCATGATCCGTTGCTACAACATCAATACGGTTTTGAATAAGTCCAAGGAATAAACCCTCACGATCTGATATAGCTTTGATTGCGGGATTGCATTTTATGCGACTTCCCAAATCAGCATATCTAGATTGATCAAACCACAAATGATGAACACACACCTCTGCCGTAATATTCTTACCTTCGATAGGCCCGGGTTCAAACAAACTTAGCTCGCGAGATGTACTTAAATGTAATACATGTAGCCGTGCACCATGGCGTTTTGCAAGTGCTACCGCCATCGAGGAGGATTTGTAACATGCTTCTTCAGAGCGGATATCTGGATGTGCAGACATAGGCACATCCTCGCCAAAACGCTCTCGGAATATTTTTTCATTTGCCCAAATTGTTGGAGAATCTTCGCAATGAGTGGCTATTAACAGGGGAGAATCAGAGAATATTCCTTCAAGAACCGTTGGGTCATCGACTAACATGTTACCCGTTGATGCGCCCATAAAAACTTTGATACCACAAGCCTCACCAAACACCACATTCCTAATCTCATTTAAATTATCGTTAGTAGCACCTAGGTAAAAAGCATAGTTTGCAAAACTACGGCCCTTAGCTCTTTCCCATTTCTCTAGAAGTGCTGCTCTGTTTGTTGTAGGAGGACTAGTATTAGGCATTTCAAGAACACTAGTTACACCACCGCATATAGCTGCCTTAGACTCGGTTGCCAGGGAACCTTTATGAGTTAATCCGGGCTCACGAAAATGAACCTGATCATCAATTAACCCTGGAAGAACATAACGACCCTCAAGATCTATTACCTCGCAAACTCCCTCTGAAGAAAGAGAAGAATCAATGCGAACAATTCGCTGATTCTCAATAAGGATGTCAGCTTCCCTAACCTCACCATCACTTACCAGTTTCCCGTTTATAAGTATTTTTTTTGTCACAATAATTACTAATCTTTTGAAAAAAAGTCTGTAGCCATAATTAACTCGTGCGTAATACCAGGCTCATACGCTGAGTGTCCAGCATCGGGGACAATACGCAGATCAACCTCAGGCCAACATTTCCCTAATTCCCATGCGGTAACCATAGGACATACAACATCATAGCGACCTTGAACGATAACTGCGGGAATATGACGTATAAGATCAATATCATTGAGCAATTGGTTTTGATTAGAAAAAAACCCATGATTAATAAAATAATGAGTTTCTATACTAGCCAATGCGATTGCGAAATCAGGCGAACCAAATTGCTTTGCTCTCTCATAGTCATATTGGAGGAAGCTTGTAGCTCCTTCCCAAATAGACCATGCTTTAGCAGCTAACAGTCGAGCATTCATGTCAGGACCAGTCAAACGCCGATGATATGCAGACAATAAGTCGTGTTGCTCATCTTTAGGTATAGGAGCGATAAAATGTTCCCATTGGTCTGGATATAGCTGGCTTGCGCCACCTTGATAAAACCAGTCAATTTCTTGCTTTCTTAGTAAAAATATACCGCGCAGAACTAGCTGACTAACTTGTTCTGGGTAACATTGGGAATAGGCTATAGACAGCGTACTACCCCAAGACCCCCCAAAAACAAGCCATCTCTCAATATCAAGCGTCTTGCGCAGTAACTCCATATCCTCAACTAAATCCCAAGTGGTATTTGCCACTAGGGAAGCCATCGGTTTGCTTCTGCCAGCACCTCGCTGATCAAAACATACTATTCGGTACTTAGAGGGATCAAAAAACCTTCTACCCCCAGTGTCGCCTCCACCGCCTGGTCCGCCATGTACAAAAAGGGCAGGTTTACCATTAGGATTGCCACTTTGCTCATAGTAAACACTATGACCACTCCCAACCTGTAAGTACCCTTTATCAAAAGGATCCAAGGGAGGGAAAAGCATTTTTTGCCTTAAAGTCATAAAGTATTAAGCGTAGTAAAGTATTTATTTTCTGGACTATACTTGAAAATTCGCACATCAATTTTCATTCACTTTTTTGTTTGATTATTTTTGCGTTGAGCATAGCCTAAGGATGTTTATGAAAAGCTAGCTTATAACTGTTGGATCTACGAATAAACTTAAAAACCAATAACAGACATAGGAACTAAAGCATACTCACGGCAGTCATAGGATCATAAGTTCGAACACTCCAGAGATGAATCATGAAACGATTAATAATACTCATCTATTTAGTCACAATAAGCAGCATAGTGCGTGCCCAAGGTATGGATCTCGATATACCTTTTGAAGAATTCTATTTAGACAATGGACTCCATGTCATTGTCCATGAGGACCGTAAAGCACCAATTGTTGCTGTTACGCTTTGGTACCACGTGGGATCAAGAAATGAGGTCCAGGGAAAAACGGGATTTGCCCATCTTTTCGAACACCTCATGTTTAATGGCAGCGAGAATTATAATGACGAGTACTTCGCGCCGTTTCAACAGGTCGGAGCTACTGGCATGAATGGTACGACAAATTCCGACCGTACTAACTATTTCCAAACAGTACCCACAAGTGCCCTAGATCTCGCCCTATGGATGGAATCAGATCGCATGGGGCACTTACTTGGCGCTATAGACCAAGAAAAGCTTGATGAACAGCGAGGCGTCGTTCAAAACGAAAAACGCCAGCGAGAAAATCAACCGTATGGCAGAGTTTTCGACTACATTACTGAAAACGTATTTCCGAGTGGGCACCCGTACTCATGGACCACAATTGGATCAATGGAAGACTTAAACGCGGCCAGCCTTGAGGATGTTTATTTGTGGTTTCAAAATTACTACGGACCAAATAATGCAACATTAGTTCTAGCCGGAGATCTAAATGTTCAGACAGCTAGAAATGCCGTCGAACGCCATTTTGGCCATATACCTCCTGGACCACCAATAGCTAGGATGGACACATGGATACCATCTATCGATCAAGAACGGCGTATGACAGTAGAAGATAGAGTCCCTCAATCTAGAATCTATAAAACATGGCCTGTTCCTGAATGGGGCAACGTAGACTCAGAATGGTTGTCACTTGCAAACGACGTACTTAGCCAAGGAACTAATTCTCGTCTATATCAACGTTTGGTCTACGAAGAACAAATAGCAACTGATGTCGGTGGTTATCTATTTCTAGGTGAAATATCTGGAGCTTATGCGGTTTGGGCAACTGCCCAGCCGGATCAAAGTTTAGCTGAAGTAGAACAAATCATGAATGAAGAAATTGAGCGCTTCCTTCAAGATGGTCCCACCCAACAAGAACTGGACCGTGTTATCACCCAGGCCCGTGCTGGTTTCATTCGCGGAATTGAGCGAGTAGGTGGTTACGGTGGCAAATCAGGCATTCTCGCAGAAAGCGCAGTTTTTGGTGGTCGTCCGGATGCCTATAAAGACTCTCTAAACATCCTCAATTCTGTTAGCACAACAAATCTTCGTGATGCCGCAAATACATGGCTCTCTAAAGAAGCATTCGTACTTGAAGTAACGCCTTTTAAGGAAGGATTGGCGGCAGTTGGAGATAACGTTGATAGGTCTTCTGGGCCACCAATACCTAGTACTTTCCCGGAATCTGCTTTTCCGGCACTTGAGCGAACTGAACTCTCTAATGGAATGAGACTAATCGTTGCCCGCCGTGATGCAGTTCCAGTAATTCAGTTTAATTTACAGGTAAATGCCGGTTACGCGTCTGATCAATTTACCACTCCAGGAACAGCAAGCTTTGCTATGACAATGTTGGATCAAGGAACTGATTCTCGCGAGGCTTTAGAAATAAGCAGAGAATTAGCTGAGCTAGGAGCACAACTAAGAACTGGATCTAATATTGATTACTCGTCTGTGAGTCTTTCGGCTTTGAAAGAAAACATTAATGATTCATTAGCAATATATAGCGATGTAATTCTTAATCCAACCTTTCCCGAACAAGAATTAGTTCGTCAAAAAAGGCTCAGCATTTCTCAAATCCAGCGTGAAAAAACATCGCCAATGAGCATGGCACTTCGAATTTTTCCAGCTCTTATATATGGAGAAGGTCATGCCTATTCACTACCCATGACTGGCTCTGGCACAGAAGAAGCAATTACCAACCTTTCCCGCCCGATACTAGAAAAATTTCATGAGACTTGGTTTAAACCAAATAACGCAACAATGATTGTAGTTGGTGACACCACATTGGAAGAAATAGCGCCCGTATTAGATGAACTATTCTCGGATTGGAAGGAGGGCGATATACCTCATAAAAATATCCCTTCGGTCGAACTTCCACCCTCACCCAGAATTGTACTAGTAGATCGACCAGGATCTGAGCAAAGTATCATTATTGGCGGACAAGTAGTATTTCCAAAATCTGACGAACGAGAATTAGCTTTACAAACCTTAAACGATATTTTTGGAGGAAATTTTACTTCTCGAATAAACATGAATTTAAGAGAAGATAAAGCATGGTCTTATGGAGTACGTTCAATGCTGGTAGAAACCCAGAATCAAAGGCCATTCATTATGTATGCGCCAGTACAAAGTGATAGAACTGCTGATTCACTTGCTGAGCTCGACAGAGAATTACGTGAATTGCTTAGTAATAGGCCCGTTGATCAAGAAGAAGTTGCTACTTCTAAAAAAAGAAATACATTGACACTACCCGGACGATGGGAAACAGCACAGGCAGTTTCAAATGATATAGCTCAGATGGTTCGCTTTTCGCTGCCTGATGACTACTGGCGAAACTATGCCGATTTGGTTACCAATGTTAGTGTTGAAGAAACGAATGCTGTTGGTAGTGATGAACTAAACCCAGATAGATTGATCTGGATAGTGGTAGGGGATCTTTCTAAAATCGAGAATGAAGTACGGGCTCTGAATATAGGTGAAATATCATTAATGGATGTTGACGGAAAAACATTGACTGATGGATATTAAGAATACTAAATAGCGCTTGAATTTTACTCTTGAAAAATATTATGCATTTATGGAAAATCGCGATCCGCGTTTAAGAATGCAACATAATTTGCCCTTGAAGCGCGCTATGCGTAAAAAGTGCCAAAATGATTAATTGCAAAGCATTAACAAAAAAGTATGGGAATTTCGTAGCTGTTAATGAACTAACTTTTCAAGTTCAAGCAGGAGAAGTTCTTGGTTTCCTTGGTCCAAATGGCGCAGGAAAAACTACAACCATGCGAATCCTTGCAGGATTCCTATCACCAACGGCCGGGAAGGCCTCGGTATGCGGCTTTGATGTTGAGACTCAATCAACCGAAGCTAAAAGAAAAATTGGGTACCTCCCAGAAGGAGCACCAAGTTATCCTGAAATGACATCCAGGTCATTTTTAGAGTTTATTGCTGATTCACGCAAAATTTCTATCTCTAACCGTCAACGTAGACTTGAAGAAGTTCATGAACTACTGCAACTTGGTACAGTTCTTGATCAAAAAATTGATACTCTATCCAAGGGCTTCAGACGTCGGGTAGGTCTTGCACAAGCTATTCTTCATGATCCAGAGGTATTAATCCTTGATGAGCCTACAGATGGACTGGACCCAAATCAAAAACATGAGGTTCGCAGACTTATTAATAGAATGTCGGAAAGAAAAATCATTATTATTTCGACACATCTACTAGAAGAAGTCGATGCAGTATGTAACCGCGCAATAATTATTTCTGACGGCAAAATACTTGCTGATGATTCTCCGAAAAATCTAGAGTCCAAATCAAAATTTCATAATGCTGTTTCAGTGAAACTTTTGAATTCTATGAACTTAAATATTGTTGACTCTGCGATTAATTCATTACCGGAAGTTGCTAGCACAAGAATTGATGAGAATAACAACAGCCTTATAGCATTCCCAACTAAAGGTAAAACTCCATTAGAAGCTATCACAAAACTTGGTGCAGCTGAGGGATGGGATTTTTCAGAGCTTCATGTTGAATCAGGACGACTAGATGAAGTGTTTCGATCCATAACCGGAGGTACAGCAAGATGAACGGTGTATCTGCTGTCATGCGCCGCGAATTAAGAAGTTACTTTTCAACTCCTCTCGCTTACGTTTTTATTGTCATTTTTCTAGTTCTTTCAGGGTGGTTTACGTTTAACTTTGGTAATTTCTACAACGGTGGTCAAGCAAGTCTTGCTCCATTTTTTAACTATCACCCATGGTTATATCTCTTTCTAGTGCCCGCACTATCCATGCGTCTATGGGCCGAAGAAAGAAAAACAGGAACAATAGAGTTGTTGTTAACTCTACCACTAGAAATGTGGGAATCAGTAACAGGAAAATTTTTAGCCTCTTGGCTGTTCACTAGTATGGCACTTTTTTTAACCTTTCCTATTTGGATAACTGTGAACTATCTGGGAGATCCAGATAATGGGGTCATATTAGCCGCTTATATGGGTAGCCTACTTATGGCTGGGGGCTTCCTAGCAGTAGGTTCTTTTATTTCAGCAACCACAAATAATCAAGTAATTGCTTTCATTCTAACAGTTGTTGTGTGTTTTGTTTTTTTACTTGCAGGGTTTCAACCTATGCTAAGTCCTCTAGTTGGTTGGGTACCTCAAACCATTATAGATTCTATTGCTAGCTTGAGCTTTTTAACTCACTTTTCTAGCATAAGCAAAGGTGTCATAGATCTACGTGATATTGTGTACTTTGCTTTGCTTATAAGTACGTTTCTTTATGCAAATGTCTTAGTGCTAAACATGAAGCGGGGAGAATAAACGCATCATGACCACACGTACACAAAAAAAATTCGGGGCAGCTTCGCTTCTTCTTCTTGGCCTTGTTTTTATTGCAGCTGTTACAGCAAACAACACATTGTTGAGCGGATTACGTTTTGACCTTACAGAAAATGACCTTTATACAGTATCACCTGGAACTCGCTCACTTTTGGCAACTATAGAAGAACCCATAAATCTGTATTTCTTTTTCTCTGATAGAGAGACAGCAGATATTGTTCCCTTAAGAAATTTTGCTAATAGAGTGAGAGAGCTTTTAGAAGAATTTGAAGCCGCAGCAGGAGATAATATAAATCTCAATATAATTGATCCTTTGCCATTCTCTGAAGATGAAGATCGAGCTACTCAGTTCGGACTGCAGCCCATCAATTTAGGTCTAGGACAAACCATCTATTTTGGGCTTGCGGGAACCAATAGTATTGGAGAAGAAGAGATCATAGGTATATTCAATCCTGATCGCGAACGCTTTCTTGAATATGAGCTAGCGCGAATGATCTATAGTCTCGCAAGACCAGAAAAAGTCACTATAGGGCTTCTTTCAAGCGTCCCAATGGCGGGTGGTTTCGATCCGCAAATGCAACGACCTACTGAACCATGGATTATCTATAACCAAGCAAGCCAACTCTTTGATATACAGACACTTGGAACATCTTTAACTTCAATCGAAAACGATATAGATCTTCTCTGGTTAGTTCATCCAAAGGGACTCGATTTAAATACGCTTTACGCCATTGATCAATACATACTTCAAGGTGGACGGGCACTAATCTTTCTCGACCCTTTTGCTGAGATTGACATGTTAAGTGCAGGAATGGACCCAGCTGCAATGGCGGCTGGTAGTAACTCAACTCTTGAACCTTTATTGTCGGCATGGGGTATCAGTTTCTCTTCGAATGAAGTGGTTGCCGATAATAACTTTGCTTTAAGCATTAGCACTGGGCCTGGCTCAAGACCAGTTAGACACCTAAGTCTACTAGGGCTTGGTGACACAGGAATGGATGACCAAGATGTCATCACTGATGGCCTTAGCACAATTAATTTAGGTAGCGCTGGACATTTCGCTGAAATAGAAGAGGGCTCTGTGCAACTTCAGCCCCTCCTAACTTCAAGTACTGATTCCGCACTCTTGCCAGCGATACAGGTCCAGATGCTAGCAGATCCCACTACACTTCAAGACAGTTTTGCCTCAACCGGAGAGTCCTATATTCTGGCTACTAGACTAACAGGCTCACTGACAACTGCGTTCCCTGATGGTCGACCACAGAACCCCATCCCAGATACTGATGAAAATTCAGAACTCGAGTCCTCTAACTCAGATAACCATATATCCTCTGCACAAAATGCAAATATAATTTTGATTGGTGATGTTGATCTTCTAAGTGATCGACTATGGGTACAAGTGCAAAATTTTCTCGGGCAACAACTTGCAACAGCATTTGCAAGTAATGGAGATTTTATAATAAATGCATTAGATAATTTATCTGGTAGCGCAGAACTAATTGGTATTCGTGCTAGAGGCTCTTTTGCTAGACCTTTTGACCGCGTTCAGTCTCTTCGAATCGAAGCAGATGCACAATTTCGACAAACCGAACAAGTTCTTCAGGCAGAGCTCGCTGAAACCGAATCCCGACTAGCCGAATTACAGGCCGCTAGAACAGATGAAGGAGCACTATTGGTCAGTCCTGAACAGCAAACTGAGATCCAACGTTTTCTAGATCAACAAGTTCGCATTAGGCAAGACCTTAGATTAGTGCAAAGAAATCTCGATCGAGATATTGAAAGACTTGGAATTATTTTGCAGGGGATCAATATAGCGGTCATACCACTGTTATTAACGATATTTGCCCTAGGAACAGTTGTTGTTAGAAAAAGAAGAATAGGCAAATAGAAAATGAATCAACGTACTTTAATTGCACTTACATGTGCTTTTGTAGTTTTTACCTCCCTAGCAATTATTGGACAACGTGGCCAGGAAGCCAGTAATCCAACATCTACTGTATTTTTGGGCGGCCTAATAGCAGAACTTGACAGTATAAACCTAATAGAACTTAGCATTGGTGGAAATGAAACTATAGCCACAATTGAAAGAGAAGAAACAGGCTGGACTTTAGCTCAACGTAACGGATACTTAGCTAATGAACAAAAAATCAATCGGATGCTTTTAAGCCTAGCTGAAGCCCGTATTATAGAAGCAAAAACTGCAAATCCTGAATGGCATTACCGACTAGGCGTTGAGTCAGTTGATATTGATAATGCGAATGGTGTGGCCGTCCGCTTAACCGGGCCTGATCTAACCATCAAAGTTATTATTGGAGATGACGCAGGAGAGGGACAAGTATACGCACGTAAAATCGATGAAGACCAAAGCTATCTTATTGATAGTGACCCAGAAGTTGGTAATTCTGTTACAGACTGGCTAGATACCAACATACTTTCCATCGCCACGAATCGAATTCAACAGGTCAAAATACAACACTCCGATGGCGAAACTCTCATCATTGCAAAGGAGGGCCCCGATCAAACAAATTTTGTGGTTTCTGATATACCCGTAAACAGGGAACTACGATATGAGAGCATAGCCAATACCGTAGGTAATACTTTATCTGACATATCTCTACAGGATGTCGAAATGGTATCAGATAGCCGAGGCCAATCTACGTTAACCGAGTTTCTTACTTTTGACGGACTAGTCATCACAGCAGAATCAGCTAACGTTAATGGCAGTGACTGGGTTACATTTAGCGTTGGCTATAGTTCTCCAGATAATTTAGAAGAAGAACAATCTATTTCAGAAAATGCTGTGGAAGTTGAAGCCGAAGCCCTGAGGCTATCTGAAAAATTAAGCGGATGGAGATATCGTATTCCAACCTACCAATTTGACCAACTTATAAAACGAATGGAAGATCTACTCGCCCCTTTACCAGAAGAATCATCGTAAAACCACGTCTTACTAAACAACTGTTCACCATTTCTACTTTTGTATAAGCCTCTCTAGGTTTAGAATTCGTCTACATGTATTTTTCACAATACAAGTCGTTCTAGCTTAAAGAAAAATGGATTAACAGATTTTGACATTTGAAATCGGACTTGTTCTAGCCATCCTAACCGTGTCGTTAGTGCTCTTTGTTAGTGAAAAAATTCGCATGGATCTTACGGCCCTTCTTGTGATGGGTGCTTTAGTGGTAACTCAACTAATATCTCCGGAACAAGCTGTAGCTGGATTTTCTAATCCTGCAGTTATTGCTGTTTGGGCAATGTTCATTTTAAGTGATGGTCTAACACGAACTGGTATCGCCAATGTAATTGGTAGAACTGTTCTAGGGGTAGCAGGTCGACAGGAACTCCGCATGATAATAGTAATCATGATAACGGCTGGGTCCCTTTCCGCTTTTATGAATAATATTGGAGTAGCAGCATTATTACTGCCTGTTGTTATAGAAATAGGAAGGCGTACACGAATTCCAGCGTCCCGCTTACTTATGCCTTTAGCCTACGGAAGTCTTCTGGGGGGACTTACCACAATGATTGGTACTCCTCCTAATTTACTAATTACTGGCGCACTTGAACAAGCAGGAGAAGTTTCATTTGGATTGTTTGATTTCACACCAATAGGAATATCTGCTCTTATTGCCGGAACCCTTTTTATAGCACTTACTTCTCGCTATCTGCTACCAAGAGCCAAGCCAGAAGAGGCAACACAAAAACGTAGCCAACGAAACCTCCGCACACAATATGGTCTGCACTCGCGGGCATTCGAAATGCGAGTACCAGAAGATTCTATTCTTGTTGGGAAAACACTTGGTCAAAGTCGTATTGGAGGGGCAGCTGGGCTAATTGTTATTGCAATCGAACATAATGGAAAAACTGAACTGATGCCATCTCGCCAAACTATAATAAAAGGAGGACAAAAACTTGTTGTACAAGGAAGACTAGACCGATTTCGCGAATTCCAACGGTGGAGTGAATTGGTAATTGAACGAGAAGCACCTGTGCTTCAGGGTCTAATGACGGGACAGGTCAAACTAGTCGAGGTTGTTGTTAAGGAAAACTCACCACTGGTAGCCGAGCTTTTGCACCACTCGGAATTTCGAAAAACATATGGTGCTAACGTCCTAGCTATAAGACGAGGTGATTTAGTTCGGCGCGTAAACTTAGCTTATGTTCCGCTGAAACCAGGAGATACCTTGCTGCTTCAAGCCAGCCCCGACACAGTTGAGGAGCTTCAACGTTCGCATGAGTTTTCCGACTTTCGAGAATTAGATGAAAAAGACTTGAGCCAGATATACCGCCTACAAGAGCGTATTTTTGTAGTACGTGTACCACGAGAATCTCAGTTAGCCGGAGATACTCTAATGCGAAGTCGGCTTGGTGATGCTTTTGATTTCCGCTTACTAGCTCTTTTTCGAGAAGGTGAGCTCAGAATAATGCCAGAACCTAACCAATCTCTTCGAAGTGGTGATTTATTACTAATTCAAGGTCGAGAAGAAGACCTTGATGTCCTGAGAGGGCTCCAAGAACTTAAGATTGAACGCGGAGGACATGCGGACTTTCAAGTATTTGAGTCCGACCGACTAAGTTTATTAGAAGCGACCTTGGACCCCCGCTCCACACTCGCAGGACAACCCATATCCGAGGTGAACTTTAGAGATAAATATGGTCTGGAGTTGGTTGCTGTCTGGCGAAAAGGTGAGGCAATCAGATCAAACCTTGATCAACTAGTTTTAGAGTCAGGAGATGCCTTTCTCATAATAGGACCCCGAGAGAAACTTAGCGTTCTGGAAAAAGACCCAGAATTTTTAATTCTTACACCGGTAACCCAAAGAACTATTGACACTGCTCGGGCTCCTGTTGCAGGTGGAATAATGGTTACGGTAATTTTATCCGTACTAGTTGGTTGGCTGCCGATATACATAGCAGCTGTCATCGGAGCAACACTGATGGTACTCACACGCTGTTTAACTATGGAAGAAGCTTATAGGGCAATCGATTGGCGAGCTATTTTTTTAATTGCCGGAATGCTCCCTTTGGGCACTGCTATGCAGCAGTCAGGTGCAGCGCAATTGATAGCACAACAAACTATGTCATTTCTAGGCCCATTAGGACCGTGGTGGGTCATAGGCGGACTTTACTTAGTCACGGCCGCTGGTACGATGATAATTCCAACAGCAGCTCTTGTTGTACTGATGTCTCCTATAGTCTTATCGGCCAGTGCTGACCTTGGGGTTGCCCCTCAAACAGCAATGATGGCAGTAGCAATGGCAGCATCAGCTAGTTTTACAAGCCCGATCTCTCACCCTGCAAATATTTTGGTTATGGGCCCAGGCGGATACCGATTCGCTGACTACATTAGGCTTGGATTACCACTTACAATTGTTATTTTTATAACTGTAATGCTGTTGTTACCGTTCATGTGGCCACTGGTGCCTCTAACCTAAACCCCTTTTAAGTTATTTATATCAGGGTAATAGTACTGAAGAGCCCTTAGTTCGACGCGACTCCAGCTCACGATGCGCATCAGCAGCATCAGAAAGAGCAAAACTCTGGCCTACCGTAATTACCACATTGCCATTATTTACCTGAGCAAATAAATCAGCACAGCCTGCTTCAAGATCTTTTCTATCATTCACATAACTCCATAGACCAGGTCGTGTTACATAAAGGGAATCACGTTTTGCTAGTTCTAGCAGATTTAGCCCTTCAACTGGTCCAGAAGCATTACCAAAGCTCACAAGTAACCCCCGAGGCCTCAGACAATCCAGAGATGTTATCAATGTATCCTTTCCCACCGGATCGTAGACTACTGGAACACCTTCACCGTTAGTCAACTTTTTAACTTCGGACACTATATCGTCTGTCGAAAGCAAAACAGCCTCACATCCATTTTGAAGGGCTAGTTGTTTTTTTTCTTCTGTACTGACAACACCAATAACATTAGCTCCTAATGCATTTGCCCATTGGGCAGCAATCAAACCTACCCCTCCAGCTGCCGCATAAAGAAGTATCCATTCTCCCGGCTGTACACTGTATGTCTGTCGCAATAGGTACCAACTCGTAAGCCCCTTTAACATCATGCTCGCAGCGATCTGATAAGTTATTTCATCTGGCAGCTTTACTAGCCAGTTTGCCGGCATTATGCGCTCCTCGGAGTATGAACCTTGCGGTCCCATGGCGTAAGCAACCCGATCCCCTGGAGACACATGTTTAACGCCTTCTCCAATACTAACGACAACACCGGCAGCTTCCGTTCCAAGCCCACTAGGCAAATCAATAGGATATAGGCCTGAACGCCTATATGTATCGATAAAATTTAGACCGACTGCCTTGTGTATAACCCGAACTTCTCCAGGCCCTGGTTCGCCTAATTCAATATCTGTCCATTGCAGAACCTCGGGACCACCAAATTTTTTAAGTTGAATCATATGTGTCATCTTGTCTCTCATTAGTCTAGAACAGTTAATATGCTGTTTTTAACAGACAATCGGTAAGAAAGAAATTCATGGCGAAACACTTTGTCATAGTAGGGGCAGGTCAAGCAGCGGCCCAAGCAATACAAACTTTGAGGCAAAATAAGTTTGATGGAAAAATCACTCTTGTGGGAGATGAAAAGTATCCACCCTATCAACGACCGCCTCTATCCAAGAAATTTTTAGCAGGTGAACTTCAACGCGAAAGACTTTTAATAAGACCTATTGAATTCTATAAAGCGAACAATATTGATCTTGAGTTAGGCGTTAGGGCCACAGAAGTTGATCCAATAAAGTCTAAAGTGAGATTAGATAATGATCGCATTCTAGAGTTTGATGGCCTACTACTCGCGACTGGAAGCAGGGTACGTCAACTTGAGATACCTGGATCTAATCTTGGTGGGGTCCATTATGTTCGAACTTTAAATGATGTAGATGCCATATTGCCTAAATTCAAAACAGCCAAACAACTTGTCATTATTGGCGCAGGCTATATTGGCTTAGAAGTTGCAGCAGTTGCTATTGCAAATAAACTTGAGGTAACCATCTTAGAGGCTACAAAACGCCCAATGTCACGCACTGTCTCCTCTGAGGTTTCTTCCTTTTATCATGAGTACCATACCAGAGCAGGGGTTAACCTAAATTTCTCAACTATGGTTAATCAATTTAAGGGTAATACTCACGTTGATGCTGTTATAACTGCAAATGGAAAAAGTTTTTCTTGTGATTTAGTTATAGTTGGTGTCGGCATAAAACCTGAAGTAGAACTGGCGCAAGCAGCGAGTTTGCTATGTGAAGACGGAATTGTTGTGAATGAGTATGCATGCACAGAAAGTTCACGCATATTTGCTGCTGGTGATTGCACTAACCATCCAAATAAACTACTTAACAAGCGAATCAGATTAGAGTCTGTTCAAAACGCCATTGATCAGGCAAAAACAGCAGCAAAGACTTATCTTGGCATAAAGCAGCCTTACTCAGCAGTTCCTTGGTTTTGGTCTGATCAATACAAACTAAAGCTACAAATTGCTGGTTTACCGGAAGAGCATGATGTGATTTTCATACACGGCAATCCAAAACAATCTTCCTTTGCGGTTTTCTATACTCGCTTAGGCAGAATTACAGCCGTTGAAGCAGTAAATCTACCTAAAGCATTTATGATTGGTAAACAGCTAATTGCAAGCCGCAGTCGAGTGGACGTTGAAAAACTATCTGATATGGACTTTGACTTAAAAGCCTTCATTAGTTGAAAAGACAAAAAATATTAACCGATACCTCATCCTCTCAACGCCTGAAAAAATCCTGTAGATAATCTCCAAATGACAGTTTTGTTTCGCTTTCTAAAATTTTTTGTTCTGAAAATGAGTTTTGGACAAGTTCGTCTAATAGACTTTGCTTTTCAGAGCTTAATGCTAGTTCAGACAAGTATTGGCTATTGGACTCTGAACACTTTAATGAAAAATCTATAAAGCTCATGCCCGTTTCCCTAAGGTTAGCGAGAATCCTTGCTGATGGCGTAAGATCTGATTCTTTAACAGCCGCAATTTGAGAATCAACAGCACTCACATATCCCTCATCGCAAGAGTCCAGTATTGCGGCAATAATTCTTATAGGGCTCAATATCTCTAGAGCCCATGACTCTAGTAAAACCGAGGCACCATTACGTGGTAATTTCAGCCCCTTGCGACGCCCCTCTTCGGCTACTAGCAAGTCCCTAGCATCAATCTCTTTCTGGTCCTCTACTGTGATTGGTGGACTTTCAAGAAGCAAGCAATAGATAAGAAGTGCCTCTAAAAAACGAAGCTGTGTTTGATTTACACCCACTGGATCTAACATACTTAAATCTAATGTTCTAACCTCGACATATTCAACACCTGATTTTGCCAGTGCCTGTAAAGGTCGTTTAGTACTATCAGCCGGTGGTTTAGGGCGTATGGAGCCGTAGTACTCATTTTCTATCTGCAGTGTATTTGTATTCAGCTGCCTGTATTGGTTATCAACATGCACGCCGATTTTTTCAAACTGCGGACTGGAATTAGACACTGCTTCTCCAAGCCCTGAAATATACTCTTCTAATGAGTTTGCAGAAATACGGAGTGCTGCCTGTGACTGATTTCGGTAGCCGATTCTACTCATTCGGAGAGATGTGCTATATGGTCCATACCAAGTTTGAGGTTCTAATTCCTGCAATATCATATTAGAGCCCTCTAAAAATGATTTACAAAGAGCAGGAGAAGCGCCGAAAAGATAAATCAATAGCCAAGCATGCCTCCGATAGTTTCTTATGAGCCCCATATATTGGGTAGAAATAAAATCCTGGATTGATTTACTGCTTTGCAGAGATTCTTTATATGGCTCCCAGAATTGAAGTGGAAGGGAATAATTAAAGTGTATTCCTGAAATAGCCTGCATCTTTCTTCCATACCTATATCCCAAACCATTCCGATAAACAGTTTTAAGCCTTCCTTCATTCGATCTACCATAATTTGCAACAGGAATCTCGATTTCTGTAGGTATATTGCAAGGCATACTCTGCGACCAAAGCAGTTCATCACCCATATTTCGAATTACAAATGTGTGCAAATCGCAAAGAAACTGCACTGCCTCCCAATTGGTAGAGTAGGGCGGGGTTACAAATTCGAGCATAGCCTCTGAATAGTCAGTAGTTAAGTATGGATGGGTTAGTGCCGAACCAAGTAACTTTGGATGAGGCTTAAGGGAAAGCTGTCCCTTTGGGTCTATTCTAAGACTCTCTTTTTCAAGACCACGTAAACCTTGCTGTACTAACTGAGCGTTACATAAATCAGACAACCAACTTAGTCGCAAATCAAGCACCTGAACCCCGCCTTAAAGAAACTTGCCCACAGTCTAACCAACCAACCCTAAATACGCAGGAACGGTATATGGTGTCACTACAAAGCTTAGGGTATAGTTCATGCGATTATTACGATGATTTTGGGGTAAGCATATGAATGTCTTGCGATTTCTTATTCTTTTATTTGCAGTTAGTTCAGGTGTCTCCGCTCAGGAATGCGATTATCCACCCCTAGTGTCTATTCCCTCTGGCGCAGACTCAACAATGGATGAACTATTAGCTGCTCAGGGGGCCATAAGAGAATATATGGCATCTATGAACGAGTATATGGATTGTGTTGATGCAGAATTAACTGCTGCTGGAGATGATGCGCCAGAAGAATATAAAGCGATTATGCTTAGCCGGTATAATGCGGCTGTTGCAGAAATGGAAACTATTGCCTCAGATTTCAATGTAGAAGTCCAAGCATATAGAGAAGCTAACCCAGAAGGCGACTGACTCCTTATTTGGTATGGTTGATTAAAAAATAAGAAAATTGCTCGCATGTTATTCGGTACATTACCCGCATGCTAGAATTCCCAATCCTCTAGATATTGACGCCTTACTATCCTCAGCGGAGCAAATAAATCACTATGACAACCCCAGCATACCCAGCACCAGTTCGAGTTGCCATCACTGGTGCGGCCGGACAGATTGGCTATCAATTGGCTTTTAGAATTGGCTCTGGCCAATTACTTGGACCAGATCAACCAGTTATTCTCCAACTTCTTGAAATCCCGGCTGCTATGGATGCTCTTAATGGAGTCGCCATGGAACTTGATGACTGTGCTTTTAATACACTCGATTCGATTGTCGTTACTGATGATGCGCAAATAGGCTTTAAAAACACAGATTATGCGCTACTCGTGGGAGCAAGGCCGCGAAGTGCCGATATGGAAAGAAAAGATTTATTAGTCGCCAATGCAAAAATTTTCTCGGCTCAAGGAAAGGCCCTTAATGAAGTAGCTAACCCTGACGTTAAAGTCCTGGTGGTGGGAAACCCTGCAAATACAAATGCGCTGATAGCTCGATCAAATGCGCCAGACATAGACCATAGGAACTTCACCGCTATGACACGTTTAGATCATAATCGCGCAAAAGCACAATTAGCAGATAAATGCGGTTCGCATGTATCAGAAGTGGAAGGAATGATTATTTGGGGTAACCACTCGGCAACTCAGTATCCAGATATAGCACATACAAATGTTTCGGGTGACTCTGCATCTAATCTAGTTTCTGTAGAGTGGTACCGGGAAACATTTATTCCTACTGTGCAACAAAGGGGAACGGCCATTATTAAAGCACGTGGTGCGTCTTCAGCTGCTTCAGCAGCTTCAGCTGCAATTGACCATGTGCGGGATTGGGCTTTAGGCACCACTGGAAATGACTGGGTCAGCATGGCTGTAGCATCTGATGGTAGTTATGGTATCGAAGAAGGGGTAGTTTACTCATACCCTGTTAAATGTGCAGGTGATGGAAGCTATGAAATTGTTCAGGGATTATCGATAGACGAATTCAGCCGTGAACGAATGGATGTAACGAATGCTGAATTACGAGAAGAAAAAAAGAATGTAGAGGATCTTTTGTAGGTTAGCCTTATCTAGTTTCAAGTCTGAGGTTTGCACATAGTGGAAACGTTGTTCTGGCTGCTCATTATTATTGTTGTTTCGATAAGCCTATCTTATAGGCGGATCGATCTAAAAACTTCTACAGCTACAATTGGGGCTACTTTAGTCCTCTTCACCACTTTATCCAGTAGCATTAGCTTTCTACATGTAGTCATCTGGCTAATATTTACTGCCTTGGCACTACTTAATGTGCAATCTCTACGTCGTGAACATATCAGTATAAAAGTCCTTGAAGTCTTCAAAGGCATGCTACCAACAATTTCTAAGACAGAGCGTGATGCTCTATCAGCAGGTAGCGTATGGTGGGAAGGAGAGCTCTTTTCTGGCTCTCCAAGTTGGCAAAAACTAAATGAGCTACCCCCCGCAACTCTTACAGAAGAAGAACAAGCATTTCTGGATGGGCCTACTGAAGAATTATGTGCACTCCTGGACGAATGGGAAATTTCTCACAAGCTATTAGATATGCCTGAAAAAGTTTGGAATTTTATTAAAAAAAACGGGTTTTTCTCGATGCTTATCTCCAAAGAATATGGAGGTCTGGGGTTTTCCTCAGTAGGCATATCTATGGTTCTTACAAAAATAGCGTCAAGAAGTGCAACTGCAGCTTCTACCATCGGCGTACCTAATTCACTAGGGCCTGCTGAACTTTTACTTCATTATGGTACAGACGAGCAAAAGGAATACTGGCTTCCGAAATTAGCCAAAGCTAAGGAAATTCCTTGCTTTGCCCTAACTTCAACACGAGCAGGTTCAGACGCGACAGCGATAACAGATAGTGGTGTAATTTGCCGAGGCAAATTTGATGGAAAGGAGGTTATTGGAATTCGACTAAATTGGGATAAGCGTTACATTACTCTTGCCCCAATAGCCACAGTACTTGGTCTAGCTTTCAAGTTATACGACCCAGAACATCTGATTGGAGAACAGGATAGTTATGGGATTACGGCTGCTTTGATACCAACAAATCTTCCTGGAATTGAGATCGGTCGCCGTCACTTTCCTATCAACATACCTTTTCAAAATGGTCCTACCAGTGGAAAAAACGTTTTTGTGCCTCTCGATAACATAATCGGAGGAAAACGTATGGCGGGGGAAGGTTGGCGTATGTTAGTCGAACAGCTCTCAGCAGGCCGCGGTATCGTTTTACCGAGTAATGCACTTGGTAATGCCATGTCTAGCATCTATGCAAGCGGTGCATACGCAAGAATAAGGCAACAATTTAACCTCCCCATTGGCAAGTTTAATGGTGTGGGGGAAGTCCTTGGTAGGATGGCAGGACATACCTACATTATGACCGCTGCATCCAGAGTAACTTGTGCGGCTCTTAATGCCGGCGAAAAACCAGCTGTACCAACCGCCATACTTAAGTACCACAACACAGAAATGGGACGGCTTGTCGCGAATGATTCAATGGATATTCATGGTGGCAAAGGCATCATGCTAGGGCCCAAAAACTACCTTGCCAGAGACTATGAATCTATTCCTATTGCTATCACTGTTGAGGGCGCAAATATTCTGACACGCAATCTTATAATTTTTGGCCAAGGGGCTACTCGTTGCCATCCTTTTGTCCTAGAAGAAATGGATGCAGCTCATGACCATGATAGAGAAGCTGGTCTAAAAAAATTTGATCGACTAGTTTTTTCTCATATTGGCCATGTAATTTCCAATGCTATTCGATCTTTCGTGATGGCTATTACTCACTCTAAACTTTCAGGCGCTCCAATTAAGGGCCCCACTAAACGTTACTATCAACATATCAATCGATACAGTGCATCCTTTGCTCTAGCAACTGATGCAGCCTTGTTAACTCTTGGAGGAACACTCAAAAGAAAAGAGCTTATTTCTGCACGGCTAGGGGATATTTTGAGCTATCTTTACTTAGCATCAATGGTTCTGAAATACTATCAAGACCAAGGACGACCTTCTGCTGACCTGCCATTGGTTGAGTGGAGTTGCCGAACTTTGCTTTACCGGACACAAGAACAACTACATGGGTTCCTTAGAAATTTCCCAGTCCCATGGATTGCGCGCGTATTACGATTCTTAATTTTTCCAAGAGGAAGGACATATTCCGCACCTTCAGATGAAATTGGGCTGGACATTGCGGAACTAATGATGAGTTCAAGTGGCACTAGGCAAAGACTTTGCCAAGACATTTACCAAAGAACCGAACCCAGTAATTACCCAATGCTATTGCAGGAGGCTCTTGAGCTTGCTGAGAAAGTAGAATCTATTGGGCGCAAAATCTCTGACGCCAACCAAGCAGGTCAACTAGAGTCACGGACCTTAGCTAAACAGATTGAAGAGTGTGAGAAACGAGGAATTCTCACCGAAGTAGAAGCAAGAAAAATCCGAGAATTTGATTCCAAAGTTACCAGTTTACTTGCAGTCGATGATTTTTCACCTATCGAACTAGCCGGATCGCCAGTTTCTACCACAAAAAAGAAAACCCAGAAAAGAAAAAGAACTGTAAAGAAAAAATTATCAAAAAAACCTAAAACAGTTGATAAAAAAGCAAAATAGGGATGGTTTTTTAAATTTGACTAGTTATAAAGAAGATACTTAATTCAATATCCCGTAAAAAATAAAAAGAGATAATCCTACAAAAGCAAGTGTCTGTGCTACATTAATTTGTATAGACCTTGATAGGATGAGTTCACAGGAGTGAAGAAATGCATATTAGAACTGTCATGACTCTGATAACCACCTTATTGCTTCTTGCATGTAGTGGTCAGTCGCCCGAAATACCAGCCTCGGAACCCGAGGAAACAACTTCAACCATGCAACAGCAAGCTCCTACGATGCCACGTACTTCCTCACCAGAAAATGCACATGCATATATTATTTCGCCGAATGATGGTGCTGAAGTTTCGAGTCCGGTCAGCATTGTATTCGGGCTAACAGGTGCCGGAATTGCGCCCGCTGGAATTGATAATCCAAACACGGGACACCATCACCTCCTTGTAGACACAGAACTTGTAAATCTAAATCTGCCCGTGCCAGCAGACGAACAGAATATTCACTTTGGAGGTGGACAAACTGAAGCTCTTATAGAACTAAGCCCAGGACAACATACCTTACAACTGATACTTGGCGATCATCTCCATATACCACATGATCCACCTCTATTTTCAGAACAGATTACGATTTTTGTTGTGGAGTAACGGCTCGAAAACGAAATGGATCAAATTAGTTTGCAGTAGAGTCTAGGAGTGCCATAAATGTACACACAATTCTATGGCCTGAGAGAGAAACCGTTCTCAATCACCCCAGACCCACGATACTTATACATGAGTAACCGCCATGCGGACGCCCTAGCTCATTTGATTTATGGAATATCCCAAAGTGGAGGTTTTATTCAACTTACTGGTGAGGTAGGAACCGGGAAAACAACTTTAGTAAGAAGTTTGTTCGAACAATTGCCTGAAGAAGCTGACCTTGCAGTGATATTAAATCCAGAGCTTACAACACGAGATTTTTTGATTGCTATTTGTGAAGAGCTAAATCTTGAAAGTCCACCCAACTGTTCATCTAAAACATTGGTGGACCAGATGAACAAATATCTTCTGGAAGCTCACTCTCGAGGAAGACGTACGGTGTTAATTGTTGATGAGGCTCAAAATCTAGGAACAGATGTACTGGAACAAGTTCGTCTACTAACTAATTTAGAAACACCTAAACAAAAATTGCTTCAAATAATTCTTATCGGGCAACCGGAACTCAGAGATCTGCTTTCACGCAAGGATATGCGACAACTAGCACAGCGTGTAACCGGCAGATACCACCTAGAACCATTGAGTAAAGAAGATACGGGGAAATATATAAAACACCGTATGCAAGTAGCTGGAGCCTCTAATGGTATATTTCTGCCAGCCGCTATTCGTGAAATCTACAAATGGTCTAAAGGTGTACCAAGACTAATAAATGTTGTAGCTGATCGCGCACTATTAGCAGGCTATTCTGAAGATAAAAAGAACATTGATAAAAAGCTAGTAAGACGTGCTGCAGCAGAAGTTTACGGTAATTATTCTGTGCCACGATGGAGATGGAAACTGGCGAGTATCTTTGCTGTTTGCGGCATTACTCTTCTTGCCACTGGCATAAGCCTATGGCTTCCTCTTGAGTATTCTATTATTTCAAGTACATCAGAAGTTGTTAACGAAACAATTAATATTGAAGAGATTAACTCTAGCGAAGCATCTGAAATTATCGCAATACAAGATTTTGATTTACCTGAAATAGATTTTTCCGCATCAGAGACTAACTAAAATGTCATTTATATTAGATGCCTTACGAAAATCTGAAAATGAGCGTCAACAGTCAACCGCGCCACGCTTAAGCAGCGCGACTCCTATAGTGCATCGCAACAAAGCTCCTCGCTGGATGCTTTTAATGATGGCTGGGCTCACGGCTGCAACTATGTTTCTAGGTTGGGCCTGGTTAACCGAAATGTCTTCTCAAGATAATAATATTGGGGATAGTGTTGTAGATCACTTAGCACAAAATACCGATCCTATTAATGAAGAAATTAATGGAAGGACAGAGCAAAAAATTAGCCTAGATCAGACAACCAATTTTTCACAGCAACCCCTAATAACTGACAATCCATCAATTGACTCAACAATCACCTCTACAGATTCAACATCTGCAACTGTGTCTATACCTCTTATGGCGGATTTAGTGTCATATGGAATGCAAATGCCAGATTTAAATATAGAATTGCACGTTTTTAGTGAAGATTCTGCTAACCGTTTTGTGTTTATAAATTCTTCAAAATATTTGGAAGGCGAAAATATTGATGAAGAAACACGTGTACAAGAAATAAGTGAGAATGGTGTTGTGATCGCCTACAAGGATCAGTTATTTCTACTGCCCCAACAGTGATAATTTACATTACTCATCAACTACAATTTGTTAGTTGTATCGTTAATCAAGTATTTACCCTCCGCAGTTGATTTATTAACAGCCTTACTTACAGGATAAATGTCTAACTTTATATCCTGATTAGCCATCAAAATATCAAGTTTAGCTATAGACAGTAACTCTTTATCTAACCATAAACGCTGCTTCTGGGAAGATAATATAATTGGCATTCTGTTATGAATTTCAGCTAAATTGAAATTAGCTTTGGTAGTCACTATCGTCACTGTCTCAAGTTTTGACTCATAATCAGATTGCCACACTTCCCTAAGCCCAGCAAACCCCATTAATTTATTGTCGGATCTCCTAATATAAAAAGGCTCTTTGCCCCCAGGGGCATTGCGCCACTCGTAAAATCCACTGGCTAATACAAGACATCGTCTACGAAAAAAGGCTTCCCGAAAAGCCGGTTTCTGTGAAATTGTTTCTACGCGGGCATTAATTAATCGGTTACCAATAGATTTGTCTTTAGCCCAATAGGGTATCAACCCCCAACGTAGCATTTTAAGCTTTACCAAATCATCTCCATCACTAAAGACTACAGGGACTAATTGAGTTGGGCTAACATTGAATCGAGGCTCTATGGAAATTGGCTCAGATACCCCAAACTGTTTCACAACATCTGAAGACGACGCAAAAAAAGCAAAGCGCCCGCACATATCAGCTACGGATACCTATGCCGCGTCTCAAAAGAAAAAGTGTTAGCCCAAAAAGACCAAATAATAAAAAGAGTATAATTGTAAAAGCAGTACTGAGAGTAATATCTGAAGAACCGAGCATTCCGTATCTAAAAGCATTCACCATGTAAAGAATCGGATTTGCCAAAGCAACTTTTTGCCAAAATGGTGAAAGCAAAGATATGGAAAAAAATACCCCCCCTAAATAAGTTAGGGGCGCCAAAACGAATGTTGGTATGATCGATATATCATCAAAACTATTTGCAAAAATAGCGTTTAACAAGCCTGCCAAAGAAAAAACTATCGCGGTTAATATAACAACTGAAATAGTGATCATTGGATGAGCAATATTCAATTCTGTAAAAAAAGATGCCACAAGAGTTACTAATAATGCAACAGCAAGTCCTCTTACAACACCACCAGCAATATAGCCCAATATGATCGTGGTATGTGCTAAAGGTGATACCAACATTTCTTCAAGATGTTGTTGTAATTTTCCAGAAAAAAAAGAAGATACAACGTTTCCAAAAGAATTTGTAATTACAGACATCATTATAAGACCCGGAGCAATGAAGGTCGTATAAGGAACACCTCCCATTTCGCCAATTCGGCTGCCAATAAGACTACCGAAAATTATGAAATATAAAGTCATTGTTATTGCAGGAGGCACAATAGTTTGAACCCATATACGCAATACTCTGCGTACTTCCCTTCTCACTATAGTTAATAACCCTACTAAGTTGATTGAAAAAAGATCGGGTCCATCAGAGGACTCACCATTGGTGAAATTGCTCTCATATGGTCGGTCAACAGACATTAATTTAATTCCTCTTTATCTGAATTTATTATATTTTTGACTTTAAGTTCATTTGATGCCGTAGCCTCAAAGTTTTTATTCTCTACGAGCCTAATAAATAATTCTTCGAGCCGATTGGATCGGCTCCTCATACTAGATATGTATAGAGATTTTTTAGAGATTTCCTCAAAAAGCCCATTTAAACCTTGTTCCTTAGCAACCTCAACTTCAATCTCTTGGTTGTTTCTAAGTCGAACCGTGTAACCTTCAAGAATGGGTGCCTCCTTTATTGGCTCTGTTAAGGTCAACACAAAAACCTCATTTTGAAGCTTGCTTACCACGCTCACCATAGTGTCATTTTCTATTAATCTCCCTTCATCAATAATAGCTATATTTCTACAAAGACTTTCAGCTTCTTCGAGATAATGCGTTGTCAGAATTATTGTCATCCCTCCGTCATTTATTTTTCTCATTAATTCCCACATAGATCTTCTGATCTCTATATCGACCCCCGCCGTAGGTTCGTCAAGAATGAGTAAACGAGGCTCATGAACTAACGCGCGCGCAATCATTAGTCGGCGTTTCATACCTCCAGAAAGATTACGAGCTATGTCATTGCGACGCTCCCAAAGATGGACGGCCTTTAAATATTTTTCCGCACGTCGCTTTGCTTCCTCTCTAGGCACTCCGTAATAACCAGCTTGATTAATCAAGATATCCTTATTCCTCTCAAACAAATTGAGATTTACTTCTTGAGGAACGATTCCAATGCAGGCCTTTGCAGCCTCAGGCTCCTTATCAATATTGTGTCCAAAAACTGATACTGTCCCGCTAGTTTTGTTGACTAATGATGTAATAATTCCAATAGCTGTGGTTTTTCCGGCACCATTTGGTCCAAGAAGAGCAAAAAAATCTCCTTCTTTAACACTAAGATCTATTCCCGAAAGAGCTACAATGCTATCTCGATAAACTTTACGAAGATTTTTTAGAGTAAGCGCTTTCAGAACGACATACCTCAATTATTAGAAATAGAACTATACTGTCTGTCTATCTATATTATGTCTTTAGAACAACTGAACAACCATTTATTTTTTTAGCCTATGCAAAAAATAATTTTCACTAAAAATAAACAATATCTGGTTATATGTGCCTTATAGCATTTGCTTTTGGTGTATCCAAGGATTACCCGCTCCTATTTGCAGCCAACCGCGATGAACATTATTCAAGGCCAACTCTAGATGCCGAATGGTGGCGAGACCATCCGCAGATACTAGGCGGTAGAGATATACTTAAAGGTGGAACATGGTTAGGAATAAGTCGTGATGGGCGATTAGGTGCAGTTACAAATTTACCTTCTTCATCTGAAGTCTCGAATAAAAATTCCAGAGGAAATTTGGTAAAAAATTACCTTGTCCAACAGCGTACGATTGATCAATATAAAACGAGACTGTCCAATGATAAAAATAATTACGCACCATATAATTTTATAGCTTTTGATGGAGTCAAAATGCTGTATTCAAGCAATAGCAATGCTACTAAACTATTACCCTACGGGATTTATTCGATTAGTAATGCACCTTTAGGAACAAGTTGGCCAAAAGTTCAATTTGCAGAAACTATAGTTAGATCCGTTTCTAATAGCACTATTCCAGAAAATGGTTTATTTGAATTGCTTGCTAATTCAGAGGATCAAAAGGCTCTGGACAATTTAAAAAAATATGATGAACGTCAATCCCGGATCTTTATTAATAATAATGATTTTGGAACAAGGTCATCTACAGTCATTACTATTTCTAGAGAAGGGAATGTTCAATTTATAGAACGCAATTATTCGCCAGACGCTAAACTCATTAACGAAAATCAATATAACTTTAACCTAATTTCTTAAATTGCTTTTTGAACCACTGAGAGATATCGGTTATTTCTTCATCACATATTGAGTGATCCATTGGGTAAGTATTCCAGTCAACCTTATAGCCATCAGCTTTTAAAATATCTTTTGATTTTCTTCCGTAAGATTCAGGAACGGTAGGGTCCATTAATCCATGTGCCATAAAAATGGGTACAGTTTGATTAGATTTTGATTTACGAGAAGAAAGAGTTTCGGCCATTGGCAAGTAACCGGATAAGGCAATAATTCCTGCAAGTGGTTCTTTGCATGACAGACCCGTATAAAGAGCCATAGCAGCTCCCTGAGAAAACCCTACAAGAAATATACGAGTAGTGGGGACACCACGCTGAACCTCTTTTTCTATAAGTCGCAAAACTTCAGATGAACTTGCCTGGATACCTTGTTGATCTTCTGATCGGCCACGTTCGAGAGAAAAAATATCGTACCAAGCACGCATTGGAAAATTACCGTTTATCGTAACTGGCCTAATTGGCGCATGAGGAAAAATAAAACGAACGGACTCAGTCAAATTCAGCGCTGGAATAATGGGCTCAAAATCATTTCCATCAGCTCCTAGTCCATGTAGCCATATCACACTCCACAAAGAACCTGAGCCAGTTTCGTGCTCAACAGTTTCTAGTCCTAAACTCACTTCCATCACCAAAACATGAATAATTCTTTAGTCATCACCATAAACAATAACATATATTTTGCATTTATTGTGCATAATATATATTATATGCGCAATATTATTCATAATCAAAGCTATGCCAATAATCAATCAACAAGAAGGTCGGAGACGTTTAATTGGAGAACTACTCGAACTTCATAAAATCCATAACCAGACTGAACTTGTTCATTTACTGAGAGCAGAGGGTTATGAAGCAACTCAGTCTAGTGTAAGCCGCGACCTACGTGACCTTGGCGCTGCAAAACTTAAAGATGGCTATAGCCTACCTGAACGCTTAAATCAGGATAAACAGGATTCTTTAGTAGCAGTGATGGAATTCATGAGGGATCTTAGATCTGCTGGACCAAACCTACTCGTTATAAATACAGCGATTGGAGCTGCTCAACGTGTGGCACTTGTATTAGACCGAATAAGCTGGCCAGAAATTGTTGGAACTGTTTCTGGAGATGACACCATATTTGTGGCAACAGCCGGTGCTGCATCGCAAAAACGTCTTGTAGCGCGACTACAAGATTCTGCGAGTGATTCTGAACTGCAATGATAAAACTGAGTACAGTATTATGAAAAAAACTAATTCACCCATCGTACTAGCATTTTCTGGAGGACTAGATACATCTTTTTGTGTTCCATGGCTCACGGAGGAATATCAGCGCCCTGTGGTAACAGTAACGGTTAATACAGGGGGCATAACTGATAAAGATGCTAATGCGCTTTCAGAACGAGCACATGCACTTGGGGCTAAAGAGCATTTTTTAATTGATGCCCGCAAAGACTTTTTTGACGAAGTTTTAAAATACCTCATTATGGGTAATGTTCGACGAGGGCAACTTTACCCTCTGTGTGTAGGATCAGAACGAGGAATACAAGCTAAGAGCTTGGCTGATCTTGCCAATAAAATTGGCTCATCAACAGTTGCTCATGGTTGCACAGCAGCCGGTAATGACCAAGTACGCTTTGAGATAGTTCTTAAAACACTTGCACCTCAACTCGAAATTCTAGCTCCTGTTCGGGATCATTCTTGGGCCCGTGCAGATCAGGTTGAATATCTCAATAAAGTTGGATTGCCAATACCAGCTGCTGGATCTGCATATTCAATAAACCGTGGACTATGGGGCGTCACTATTGGCGGAACTGAAACTTTAACGTCTAAACACAGCATTCCTGAAACCGAGTGGATTTTAAGCGCGGGCGCACTAGATAAACCGTCTCTCCAAGAACCCCTTACGGTAGATTTCTCCCAGGGAATTCCCATTGGACTAAATGGAGATTCATTAGATCCTATAGCTTTAATCGAGAAACTTGAAAAAATTGGGTCAAAATTCGGGATAGGACGCGGAATTCACCTTGGCGATACTATACTTGGAACTAAAGGCCGAGTGGCTTTTGAAGCGCCAGCAGCAGAAATTTTACTTACATGCCATCGAGAACTGGAGAAACTTACACTCTCTGGACTTCAACAACGTATCAAAGACCAAGTAAGTCAAACATATGGAGATTTTGTGCATGAAGGTAAGCAACTTGATCCAGTTTGCAGAGATATAGAAGCATTACTTGAATCATCACAATCACGGGTAAGTGGGAGTGCTCATTGTATGCTGGGACCTGGTAATGTATTTGTAAGCGGAGTGGAATCAAACCACTCATTAATGGCTGCAAGCATTGGCCAGTATGGAGAATCAGCCGGTGAGTGGACGGCCAAAGACGCGCTTGGTTTCTCTCGAATATTAGCAATCCCTGGAATGCTACACACGCGAGCCAAAAATAACGGTGGAGACTAGATATGCGTCCTACCTTAATAGATAAAATTGCCTCAGTCGCTACTGGAACAGAAATTGGCCGAGAAGTTCGAATCAGCTCTGATATTCCCTGCGAAGAAGGTGTACTTATAGCAGCAGAAGTGCTGAACAATAAATCACGCTACAACACACTTGAATTAACCAGTGGACGGATGGCTCAAGTTAAGCGAGGTGACATAATTGTTGGGGCGCTTGGACACCGTAAGGCACTTTTTGGATATTCTGGACATATCCCAGAACAGCTTACTCCCGGTGATGTCGTTCAGATACTAAACTTAGGTGGTGTATTAGGAATTTGTGATTCTATTAATCCTAACCAAGGACAACCTTTTGATTGTCGGGTACTAGGTGTTGTCCTTGATTTTCCATATCTTGGCGAACGTATTGGTGTGCCAGCACGCGTAAATAACTTGCCTGTTGAAAATCCATCATCATTGAAACTATCAGGTATACCTGTTGTTGCATTCGCCGGCACCTGTATGGATTCTGGAAAAACGGCTGCAGCCTGCGCTGTAATTAGTCGTCTTTCACAACAAGGCTTTATTGTAGACGCCTTTAAATCGACTGGAGTAGCGCTGCAACGGGATATTCTCGCAATGGAAGATGCTGGTGCTCGAAATACCAGCATATTTACTGATCATGGTGTGGTTTGTACAACATCGGAAAATGCATCCATATTGACACGCAAGCTCTTAACTGGGCTTGCAAAGGAAACCCCTGACGTCATTGTGTTCGAATTAGGTGATGGGATAATTGGTGCATACGGAGTTGAGGCTATTCTGTTAGACCCAGAAATACGAGAAGCACTCAGTGCTGTAGTTTTATGCGCTAATGACCCTGTTGGTGCCTGGGGTGGCGTAAAACTTCTTCGTGAAGAGTTTGATATTGAACCAATTGTAGTAACTGGCCCAGCTACTGATAACTTGGTTGGTGTGGAAATCATTCAACAACGTATGAAGGTTCATGCAGCTAATGCTCTAACTCATGGCGCTGATCTAGGTGATTTTATTAAAAATAAAATTGGCCTTTCTTGCGAACAAGTTGAGGGTTCATAATGACAGACAAAACACCAGTGATTGTTTTGGGAGGCTCTGGCTATGTGGCTGGTGAGCTTTTACGACTTATTGCTTTACATCCACGGTTAGAAGCGGCAAGTGTAATATCTAGCAGCCGACAGGGAGAATCTATTAGTGCGGCGTTTGGCCATTTAGCTTCTTCTTACCCAACAAAACAATTCGTGTCTGAAAAACAAGCAATCGATATGCTACAAAATGCTTCTAAATGGATAACTATTTCGGCTGCACCCCATGGCGCATCAGCACGTCTGATAGATAATTTTTTGAACAAAGCAGAACAATCAAATGTAGAAATGTGTGTGGTTGACGCATCAGCAGACTTTCGATATTCCTCATCAGAGCGTTTTATGGAAGTGTATGGACAAGCCCATGACGCACCTCATCGATTAAACTCTTTTAGCTGTGCAGTACCAGAACACCTCGAGTTGCTTAGCACACCTCATGCTGCTCAGCCAGGCTGCTTTGCTACATCAATGCTGTTATCTATTGTCCCATTGCTTAAGTTAGATCTAGCCAAACCAGAATTTTTTGTGAGTGCGATCACAGGTAGTACCGGAGCAGGACGGACTCCTCGCGATACGACACACCACCCAATGCGCCAGAGTAACCTCTTTGCATACAAACCATTATCCCATCGACATCACCCTGAGGTATGTGATATAGCCCGAGTATGCACTGGTAGTGATATATCTTTGAATTTCATTCCAAAATCTGGTCCATTTTCTCGAGGAATATATGCAACGGTTTTTGCAACTTGTAGTAGTGAAGCAGATTCAGAATCTATTACTGCGGAGGTGAGTAAATTCTACCGAGATTCCGATTTTGTAACTGTTGAAAGCACTCCACCCAAACTTAAAGACGTCGTTGGCACAAACAATGCAGTTCTAAGCATCAGCGTAGATAACGGAACTATTGCTGTCTGCTGCGCAATTGATAACCTTGTCAAAGGAGCTGCAGGGGGAGCAATTCAGTGGGCGAATCGGCTGGCTGGCTGGCCAGATTCAGAAGGCCTCAAAATTGTTCCAGCTGGGTGGGTGTGATGATAGATTTTAAACCAGCCAATCTAACTGAGGTTTATCCTCAACTACCATTTGTACCTATATGCGGTCAGGGAGTTTTTCTTCAGGATAATGATGGAAGCCAAGTTTTGGACCTATATGGCGGACATGCAGTTGCTTCTCTTGGCTATGGACACCCTAAATTAATCGAAGCGATAAAAAAACAGGCGCAATCACTTTTATTTCAAAGCAACATTGTTGAAATTTGCATACGCAATGAAGCTGCAGAAAAACTTGCTGAGTTTTCGCCAGAGTGTCTAACTCGGGTTTTTTTCATTAACAGTGGTTCAGAAGCTAACGAAAATGCTTTACGAATTGCACTTCAGATGACAAGTCGTACGAAAATAGTTGCGGTTGAACATTCATTCCACGGTCGTACTGGAGCTGCAGCAGCAGTTACATGGGGAGCCAAAAAAAGTTGGTATGGATTTCCACATACGCCTTTTAATGTCCAGTTCGTAAGACGTAATGATGTCCAAGCGCTGCATAAGGCCATCGACAAAGATACTGCCGGGGTTATTATTGAGCCGGTGCAAGGAGTTGCAGGGGCGTTTGATTTCTCAAAAGAGTTTTTAACTACTGCACGCAGTTTATGCGATCAACATGGTGCACTGTTAATTTTAGATGAGGTACAGACTGGTGTTGGCCGCTTAGGGAAGCCTTTTGGGTCTGACTACTTTGACGTAAAACCTGACATGCTAACCACAGCTAAAGCTTTGGGAGGTGGTTTTCCCTGTGGTGCATTACTTATGACCCAAGATATAGCAGTGGAACTTAAACCAGGAGATTTAGGCTCAACATTCGGAGGGGGTCCTCTTGCTTGTGCTGCAATTAAAGCTGTACTAGAAGTAATTGAGGAAGAAGATCTATTAACTCAAGTACAAAACATTGGAAGCCTAATTCAAAACAAATGTATTACTGGCCCAGTCATAGGCATTCAGGGCGCAGGATTTTTACTCGGCCTCAAAGTAAAACCAAAAGCCTCTCTTATAAGGGATGACTTACTAAAGAAAGGCATTCTTACAGGTACAAGTGCTGACCCGCATGTCTTGCGATTGTTACCGCCTTACATTCTTGAAGAAAAACATGTGAATCTTCTTATAGAAGCTCTACAGGAGTTTAAAAGTGAAACGCTTTAACGATCTAAGTGACCTCTCTACAGAGGAAATTGAATCCCTGCTTAAACTAGCCAGTCGACTCGAACATGAACCCGAACCCCGTGCATTGGAGGGTAAGGTTTTATCGCTTCTTTTTTTAAGCCCCTCATTACGCACATTAGCGTCTTTTCAAGCAGCTATGTCACGGCTTGGTGGAAGTTCATTTGTTATCTCCCCTGAAATGTCTATCCATGGACTAGAAGCGCGACCAGGTATTGTTATGGATGGTGCGGCTGCGGAACATATTAGAGAAGCTGTCCCCGTTATAGCCTCCTATGGTGATGTCATAGGTATCAGAGCATTCGCTGAACGTCGGGATCTTGAGTACGATCTGGCTGATCAAGAATTTGAAAACCTTGCTTCTCTAGTCAACGTCCCCCTTATAAATATGGAATCAGCAATTCAGCATCCATGTCAAAGCTTGGCTGACTGGAAAACGATGAATGACTTGGACATACCAAGCCAAGGAGGTCGTTTCGTGCTTTCATGGGCTTATCATCCCAAGGCACTTCCATTAGCTGTCCCATCTGCCACAGTCCGAATGGCTGCACAACGTGGCATGGATGTGGTTGTTCTTAGGCCGCCTGGATTTGAATTACCCGAGAAAATTATGCAGGACGCAAGTAGGCTCGCTTCAGAGAATGGTGGTAGCGTGATAGAAACTGCCGACCGACGTGAGGCTATGGAAGATGCAAATATCATCTATGCAAAATCCTGGTCTTCAACATCAAACTATGGTGATCATACTGGAGACCAAGATTTGCGAGAAAACCTAGTGGACTGGTGTGTTGATGAGCCATGGTTTGAAAGTGCGCGTAAAGATTGCCGTTTTATGCACTGTTTGCCGGTACGCCGTGGTGTTGTTGTAACTGATCAAATATTAGATGGGCCACGCAGCATTGTAATACAAGAAGCTAATAATCGAATGAAAGCGCAAATGGCTGTGCTTCATCGATTGCTTAAAGGTTAAAAAAACATGCCACGACTAAGTCAAAACGAAAGAGCTATTGCTGTAAATGCACTAAAACGGGCTGCGCCATATATCAGAATGTTTAAGCGCAAAATTTTTGTCATTAAAGCTGGTGGTGATGCCTTTGCAACCGCAGAAGGCACGCGCGCAATCATGGAACAGATTGGTATTCTACATGGCGTTGGGATACGTGTGGTTTTAGTGCACGGAGGTGGGCCACAGTCAACAAAATTAGCAAATGCACTAGGCATATCTAGCGAGTTTGTTGATGGCCGTCGAGTAACTGATGAAAGCTCGCTCGAAGTTGCAATGATGGTTCTTAATGGACAGATAAATACAAGACTATTAGCCGCATGCCGGGACCTGAGTATTCCAGCTGTTGGCATTAGCGGAGTAGATGCTGGATTAATTAAGGCTCATAAACGGCCGCCAGTTCCCAGTGATTCTGGGGAAACTATAGACTATGGTTTTGTTGGTGATATTGATGAAGTTGATACTAGCATTCTCCTTAAGCAACTAGATAACGATCTTGTTCCTATCATTAGTCCATTATCAGCAGATGAATCTGGTACATTATTAAATATCAATGCAGATACTGTAGCGGCTGCTGTGGCAGTGGCGCTTGGCGCAGAAAAACTTATGTTATCTACAGGGGCGCCTGGTATTCTCGAAACTATAGATGATCCACGATCCGTTATCTCATATCTAGACGTTGCAGGTTTAGATAAGTTACGCAACAACGGTTGTCTGTCTGAAGGTATGCTGCCAAAAGCGAAAGCAATTGAAAAAGCTCTTAATGGTGGGGTTCCTCGAGTTCATGTTATTTCTTACGATTTGCCTGATAGTCTATTGCTAGAAGTCTTTACAAACGAAGGAATGGGAACTTTGGTAGTTAATGATATCCAAAATCTCAGCCCTGATGAAAAACAAGGATAAAAGACAATGACCAGGATATGGGAAAAGGGCTTACCGCTGGACGAGCGTATTCTCAAATTCACCGCTGGAGAAGATCATCAGCTTGATAACAGGCTCCTAGAGTACGACATACTTGCCTCAATAGCTCATGCGAAAATGTTAGACAAACAAGGGCTTTTGACTACTCAGGACTCAACAGCAATCTGCAATGGTCTGGAAAATCTTGGAAAACAGCATGCTAAAGGGAAATGGGCTATTAACTTAGAAGAAGAAGATGTGCATGGGGCTATTGAATCACGGCTTATAAAACTCATTGGACCCATAGGTGGTGCAGTTCATCTAGGTCGCTCACGAAATGACCAGGTGCTTGTAGCTCTGCGTCTATATTTAAAGGACGCTGCCCATGCTCTTCAATCCGGTGCACTGGCAGTAGCGGACAGTTTAGATACATTAGCCAAAGAACAAGGAAATATCTTGTTACCAGGTTATACGCATATGCAACCTGCTATGCCTAGTTCTGTAGCACTATGGGCAAATGGTTTTGCTACTGAAATACGTGATGATGCCCAGGGGTTAAAGACAGCAGAAATAAGAGCGGACCTCAACCCCTTAGGTTCAGCAGCAGGTTATGGTACGCCTGGTATTGAAATAGACCGTAAATTGACAACAGAGCTACTGCAGTTCTCAGATGCTCAAGAGCCTGTTACAGCAGTTCAATTAAGCAGAGGTAAAGCTGAAGCAGGTCTTGTATTTGAAATAGCCCTATTACTTGGTGATCTTGGTCGTCTAGCTGCAGACCTATTGTTGTTCTATACAAACGAATTCGCATTCGTAACTTTACCAGATGAAATGACCACTGGTTCTTCAATTATGCCGCAGAAAAGAAATCCCGATGTGCTTGAGCTTGTTCGAAGTTCGCAGGCAGTTGCAACAGCAGCATTAACAGAAATCTTGTCAATCACGGCAAAACTTAATTCTGGCTATCAAAGAGATCTTCAACGGATTAAAGCTCCATTATTTCGATCAATAGATCTAGCGAATGATACGGTTGAAATAATGGCACACACGCTTAAGGGAATAACTTTTGAACAAGAAAATATAAAGTTACCACCTGAAATTAATGCTGCGGAAAGTGCTAATCGTTTGGCATTAAAGGAAGGTATCCCTTTCCGCGATGCATACCGAAAGATTGCAAATTCTACAAAAGATACTGACTAACAATGCTCGTACTAATGGGTATCAGAGAAAAATGTTAACAAATGGAGGTCATAATCTCTGCTTAGTTTTTTTATTTCTCTCGGTTAGCGGGTGTGGGCAAAAAGGGCCTCTTATTATTAGTCCAATAATGAACGAACAAACAGAATTGTCAGAATCTGAAAAGGCATCAGAGGTTGAACAGCATGATGAAAGTCTTTCCAACAATGGAGATTAATGGGTGATTTTCTTAGCAAGTCTATGAAAGATTCAACAAAGACTTCAAAAGAATCAACTGATAAACCATTTGTGTTAGTCGATGGGTCCTCTTACCTTTTTCGTGCATACCATGCTTTACCTGCGTTTACTTCCAGCAAAGGAGAACCAACAGGCGCAATATTTGGCGTACTAAATATGCTCTACAAGCTACTGGATGATTTTGACCCAGAAAGAATCGCTGTTGTTTTTGATGCGCCAGGCAAAACCTTCCGTAACGATTTGTTTCCAGATTACAAAGCTAACCGCCCATCGATGCCAGAGGACCTTCGACCGCAAATTGCACCCTTGCTGGAAGCTATTGAAGCTATAGGATTACCTGTCCTTCAAATCGTTGGAGTTGAAGCTGATGATGTAATTGGCACGCTTGCAAGCAAGGCAAGCGAAGCCAATATTTCAACACTGATCTCAACTTCGGATAAAGATATGGCACAGCTAGTTAGCGACCAAGTCACACTGGTGAATACAATGAGCGATACGATATTGGATGCAAAAGGTGTATACGATAAATTTGGTGTGTGGCCTGAACAAATAGTGGACTATCTGGCTCTAGTGGGTGATACATCTGATAACGTACCTGGGGTTCAAGGTGTTGGGCCCAAAACAGCTGTTAAATGGCTTGCGCAGTATAACGATCTCAAAACGATAGTAAGTAATGCACATGAAATAAGCGGAAAAGTTGGTGAACGGCTTAGAGAAACTCTCGAATCCTTACCGCTTTATAAAGAGCTTGTCACGATTGTTCGCGATGTATCACTATCCGCTGATATAAGTGAATTATTACTACGCAAACCAGATCGAGGAAAACTGCAGTTACTATACGAACAACTAGAACTTAGAACACTTCTTAAAAGAGTTAAAGAAGATGCGACTGATAGCTCAGCTACTAAAATAATTGAAAATGAATATGAAACCATTTTCACCGAAAAACAGCTTGATGAGTGGCTAAAAAAAATAAAATCTGCAGATGTAGTTGCTATTGATACAGAAACAACCAGTCTCAATTATATGGATGCTGAAATCGTTGGCATTTCCTTTGCTACAGAAATAAGCAAAGCTGCTTATATACCACTAACCCATCGTTACACAGGTGCGCCAAAACAACTCAATATCAACTCTGTTTTAAAAAAGCTACAACCATGGCTAGAGAGTGACTCAAATAAAGTTGGTCATAATCTCAAATATGACACCCATATTTTGTTAAATCATGGAATTCGTCTGAGAGGCAATACTTATGACTCTATGCTGGAATCCTTTATTTTCAATTCTACTGCAACTCGCCATGATATGGACTCAGTAGCCTCAGAATATTTGAATAGAAAAACTATTAAATATGAAGAGGTAGCAGGAAAAGGAGCAAAGCAAATAGGCTTTGATCAGGTAGATATAAGCACAGCTACTAATTACGCAGCAGAAGATGCAGATATTACATTACAAATTCATCAGCATCTCTGGCCTAAAGTAAATGCCACGCCCAAGCTAAAAAAGCTCTATCAGGAAATTGAACAACCCCTTATAAAGGTGCTGCAAAAGATGGAGTATGCGGGTGTGCTTATAGATTCTGAGATGCTCCGAAAACAAAGCCAGGAGTTAGCTAATGCAATGACCAAAACAGAATCCAAATCACATTCTGAAGCTAAATGTCAATTTAATCTTAGCTCTCCGAAGCAGTTGCAAGAGATTCTTTTTGAACAACTCAAATTACCAATATTAGGAAAAACACCCAAAGGTCAACCTTCAACGGCAGAATCGGTTCTACAAGAATTAGCTATTGATTATGAACTACCTAAGCTTATTCTGAAATACAGGAGTTTATCTAAGCTAAAATCAACTTATACTGATAAATTACCGTTACAGATAAATACAAAAACAGGACGAATACATACATCTTATCACCAAGCAGTAGCTGCCACTGGTCGTCTCTCATCATCTGATCCTAATCTCCAAAATATTCCTATAAGAACAGAAGAAGGTCGCAAAATTCGTCAAGCTTTCATAGCATCTCCTGGATACCAACTTTTAGCAGCAGATTATTCTCAAATAGAGTTACGGATAATGGCTCATTTGTCACAAGATGATGGTTTACTTTCTGCGTTCAAAAATGATCAAGATATTCACCGTGCTACTGCTTCTGAAGTGTTTGGTGTTGAGATGGAAAAGATTTCAGTAGCTGAACGTCGATCTGCAAAGGCAATTAACTTTGGTCTAATTTATGGAATGTCAGCTTTTGGTTTAGCTAAACAGTTAGGTATTGAGAGATCAGCAGCACAAGAGTACGTAGATCTTTACTTCGCTCGATATCCAGGTGTTAAAAATTATATGGATGAAACTCGAAAAGCTGCCCAAGCAGATGGTTTTGTTTCAACAATTTTTGGTCGTCGTCTTTTTCTGCCAGAAATTAATTCTAAAAATCATCAGCGGCGCCAATATGCAGAAAGAAGCGCAATTAATGCGCCCATGCAAGGTACAGCCGCTGACATAATCAAGCGAGCTATGATTAGTGTCGATGAATGGATAGAAAAAGAAAATATTGATGCTCGATTAATTATGCAGGTTCATGATGAATTAGTTCTAGAAGTTAACAAAAACGAAGTTGAAACTTGCACAAAAACACTCGCATCAATCATGGAAAATGCTGCCATTTTGGATGTAAAACTTAAGGTAGATTCAGGGCTAGGCTCTAACTGGGATGAAGCACATTAGTTATTAGTATTTAACCATCCCAACATTAGTGCTACTGCTTCTTCAACACCAGTGCCTTTTGTGGCAGAAAAAATTACTGATGGCACAGAAGTTAAAATGCATTGTTTAGTCTCCCTTTGCCTTGCAATGCACGCACTTTTACTTAACTTGTCCGCTTTCGTCAGTAGCGTGGCAACAGGGATATCAGAATTCTCTGCCCAATCCAACATAACATGATCTAATTCATTCGGACCACGCCGGATATCTATAGTTATAAATAATCCAACTAATGATTGCCGCTCAGAAAAATAGCATTCAAGCAACTGCCGCCAATGTTTTTGCATCGAAATAGCCACTTTAGCGTAACCATATCCAGGAAGATCAACCAGCCGTCTTTCTTCATCCAAATGAAAAAAATTAATTAGCTGGGTGCGACCAGGAGTCTTACTTGTACGAGCCAAGCTCCGACGTTTTGTCATTGCATTGATAGCCGTTGATTTCCCTGAATTAGATCGGCCAGCGATAGCAACCTCATATCCATCATCAGCGGGAAATTGATCAGGCTTATCAGCGCTTTTTATAAAGGATGGAGCAAATGCGTTATACATAAAATTTTGTTAATCATGCTGACATTTATTCTATTAGTGTACAATTTGCGGCCGCCCTACTGGTAAAATTTTTATACGGGTGGATAAATATTCGTGTTACTAGGTAAAGCGACAAAAGGAGCATTAAAATGAAAAGAGAAAATACATTACATCAGGTAATTGCAACTGTATTAGCAATCTCTTACTTAATGATAGGACAGTCGGTTTTAGCCCAAAGTGACACTGCGACCAATACCAACAATTTTCAACTTGGCACTCACTACGACCGACTTACTCCCACGCAACCAACAAGTTCTAGCCCGGATCAGATAGAAGTGGCAGAGATTTTTTGGTACGGCTGCCCACACTGCTATACATTTGACCCGTATTTGGAGAGTTGGAAGTCAGACCTGCCTGCAAATGTTAATTTTGTAAGGATCCCAGCAGTATGGAATCCATTAATACAGCTACATGCGCGTGCCTACTACGCAGCTGAAGCGCTAGGCAAAGCTGAAGAAATGCATGCGCCATTTTTTCGTGAAATTCATATTAATGGAAACTACCTTGATACAGAGGGAGCACTTCAAACTTTTTTCAGTCAATTTGATGTTAGCCCTGAAGATTTTGCTAATGCATTTAACTCATTTGCTGTACACACTAAACTTCAAAGGGCTGATGAACTATCGCGTCGATATCGCATATCAGCGGTTCCAACAGTCATTGTAAATGGTAAGTACACGGCTAATGCAACATCGGCTGGGAATTATGAAACATTAATTGAGGTCATTGAAGAATTGGTGGCTTCTGAGGCTGCTAACGATTAATTGTTTGATTCAACTTAATTAAAGAATCGAAATCAAACCTATCTAATTATGTTTAACAGCTAGTTCTTATTTCTATCTTCACCAGCTAAGCGCTTTAGGTAGCCAGAGGCAAGCATCAAAATTACTCCTGCTCCCACAGTCATCAAAACTAGTTGCATATAGAGCCCGGGCATCTCATCTACTGCATCGGCACTAAATCCACCTGCAAACAACCCCGCTAAGATACTTCCCAGAGATAACGACAAAAACCAAACTCCCATCATCTGGCCCACTAATCGGCGAGGAGAAAGTTTTGTTATAGCGCTCATCCCTACTGGGCTTAACGCAAGCTCACCCATGGTCATAAACAGATAAGTAAATATTAGCCATGATGGAAGCACCTGCTGCCCTTCAGCAACAAGTGCTGCTGCGCCAATCATCACAGCAAAAGCAACGCCTAGGATAATTAAACCTATCGCAAGTTTGAGAGGCGAGCTTGGGTCCATATGTCTTTTTGCAAGTGCCACCCAAAACATTGAATATAGAGGAGCAAGCAAGATAATAAATATGGGATTAGCAGACTGAAACCAACTTGCTGGTATTACAAAGTTACCAAATTCTCTAATCGTGTAACGTTCCGCAAAAAGATTAAGCGAGGACCCTGCCTGCTCAGATCCAATCCAAAAAACTGTGGCTGCACTAATCAAAACAAAAATCAAAGCCATCTTGCCTCGTTCTTTTTCAGTCAGTCCACTAAAAACGAATATGTACAAGAAATAAACTGCAGCTACTGTAACAATCACATAGGTAGCGCCCTGTGATAATTGAACCGCATCATATACAACCAATCCCAAAACGCCTGCAATAAATAAACATCCAACCAAAACAACAAAAATAGTGATGACTAACCACGCTATTTGTGTAAAACGATCGGTTTGATGCTCTGGTTTATCAGGACTTCTACCAGCGGCACCAAGATAGTGGCGTGTAAAATAAAACTGAATTAAACCAAACAACATTCCAAAGCCAGCTGCAGCAAAACCATAGTGCCAATTACGAATTGCTAACCAGCCACACACCAATGGACCCAGCGCAGCACCAAGATTAATTCCCATATAGAAAATGGTAAAACCGCTATCCCGACGTGGGTCATCCCGTTCATATAGGTCGCCAACAATTGCGGTAATATTGGGCTTTAGCAGCCCTGTGCCTAGAACTATTACTATTAACCCCAAGAAAAAAATTACATCACTAGGAATAGCTAGAACAAAATGACCTAACATTATAATAATGCCGCCTGCCCAAACTGCGCTTTGCGCACCCATGAGGCGATCTGCTATCCAACCTCCAGGCAGAGAACCAAGGAAAACTGCTGCCGTATACAAACCGTAGATTGCTGTTGCATTTTGATCAGAGAATTCAAGTCCACCATCCTCCACTGTCGCTACCATAAATAGGACTAACAGTGCTCGCATTCCATAATAGCTGAACCTTTCCCACATCTCTGTCATAAATAGAGTAACCAGTCCCCTGGGGTGTCCGAATAAATCGGATTGTTTGGCATAACTCAAAGTCTGATTAACCATGTATTTTAATAATTCCTAATCTTTGGTGTGTTCTTCTGTAACACCACCATCAGACACGTCACTTTCATCTTTACCCAAAACCTTTGCAAGGATCAGCCCACTTTCATAAAGAAGATAAACTGGTACAGCTAGAAGAGTCTGAGAGATAGCATCTGGAGGTGTTAATAGCATCCCCATAACAAATGCGCCCAGAAATACATATGCACGAGCTTTTCCAAGTGTTTCTACTGACACAAGCCCACTCCATACAAGCATCACCGTAGCAATTGGCACTTCAAATGCCAGCCCGAATGCAAAGAAGATTGTAAGTATAAAATCAAGATATGCACTTATATCCGTCATCATTGTTACGCCTTCAGGCGACACCGCTGCAAAGAATGCAAACATAAGAGGAAATACTACGAAATAGGCAAAAGCTACACCAGAATAAAAAAGAATAATGCTTGACGTTACTAATGGAAATGCGAATTTTTTTTCTTTGCGATAGAGGCCAGGCGCGACAAACCGCCAAGCCTGATAAAGTATTACTGGCATTGCTAGGAATACCGCTACAAATAATGATGTTTTAAATGGCGTGAGAAATGGTGATGCCACCTGGGTAGCAATCATAGTTGCGTTTTCAGGCAATCTATCCATAAGTGGGGTAGCTACCAACGTAAAAAGCTCCTCAGCAAAAGGGATCAAGCACAAAAAAATTAAAAATACTGCTAAAGCAGAACGAATTAACCGCGACCTTAGTTCCACTAAATGTGAAACCAAACTACCCTCTGCAAGTTGTTCCTCGCTTTCAGTACTCATTAATCTTTTATTTACTCTTTTTGATTACTGAAGTCTGTTTGATCAGCACTGCTACTTGGTGAGAGTATCTTATTTTTTCCAGTGGCTTGACTGTTTTTATCGGCTGGCTCTTTCTTCAAGTTATTAAATTCATTCGAGGTGCCTGAATATTTGCTGGTGTCTTTTTCAACAGCTTCACTAACAGGAGGAGCTTTTGGTCGACTTCCCGAAGGAACCGGTGGATTAGTTGGTGCTCGTTTCTTAAATTCCTCAAATTCCAACTCGCGCTGAAGCTGCCGACGCAGTTCGCTTGCGGTTCTTCGGGCACGACCAACCCACTTGCCAATCTGAGCTGCTACACGAGGCATTCGCTCTGGACCAAGTATCATTAGCCCAACACCGAAAATTAGTATCAGTTCCCAAAATCCAACATCAAACATTAGGTATTATTGCTCTTGCTCTTGTCTTTTTGCTCGGCAAATTCAGCATCAGGCTCACCCGCCTCTAGTTGCCGGCTCTCATCACCACTACTGGTTGAATCAGTCTCATCATCATTGTCCATGGCCTTTCGAAAACTTTTAAGCCCTGCACCTAAATCACCGCCAACTGACTTAAGCCGCTTGGTGCCAAAAATCAGAAGAACGATAAGTAAAATGATAAGTAGCTGCCACATACTTATCCCGCCAAATCCCATCTCATTTCTCCAATATTAAATGTTAGGTGAGCAATCATACGCGAAACCAAGCCTTCATCTTAGATCTCCTCTATTTTAGGCTTCACTCTTAACCAAAACGTTACTGGTCCCTCATTACAAAGATTAACCTCCATAGTTTCCCCAAAACACCCTTTGTGTACCGGTACTGGTGATTTTCTCCCTAAACTAGCCAGATGCTCAAACAATAATTTGCTTAACTCTGGCGAGGCAGCATTAGAAAATCCCGGTCTATTCCCCTTACTGGTATTAGCCACCAAAGTAAACTGCGGGACTAAAAGCATACTTCCTCCTGCTTCCTGAATATTACAGTTCATCCGGCCACTTTTATCTGGAAAAACGCGATAAGTTAAAAGTTTTTTGAGGAGTCTGCCTGCCTGATCCTCCTCATCACCTTGTTCGATACCTATCATTACTAAAAGCCCATGACCGATTTCAGCGACAGTCTCGCCATCTACGATCACACTTGATTCACTAACACGCTGCAATAACCCAATCAAAACTTATCTCTGAAAAATATCTATACAAATTATCCAGTAATCAATAGCCGCAAGGGTGCATATTAACGTGACATTAAGCAATAATATCTATTGAGGAAAATACAGGTAATAATTTCAATATAACCCACTTATATAGTTATTTATGTTATTTTTATTATTGTTTTTACCACTTTTAATATTTTATAGCAAAAGTGGGAATTAATAATTATACTAAATAGGAAAATAAAGCATCAGAAAACAAAAACCAGAACTATCACCGACTTTTCAAGCTTCTGCTACCATTCGCATTGAGTTTCTAGCAGAAGCTCTATGTAGTTCGCTAAATTTGGTTAATGCGCAATGCAAAACTTAAAAACTAAAAATAGATTTTAGTTTTTGAAGCAGCCCTGCGCTGAGATAGAATAATAAGCCTAAACATAAATTAAGGTTCATGAGGTTAATGTAAATGAGAAGTCATCTTGCTACTATTTTCTTGGTTCTATTAGTTTTTCAAAGTAATGCGCTTAGCCAAGAATGCGCACAAACAATCGAGGGTAATGACCTCATCCAATATAACCTATCTGAGATACGTGTTGACCCTGATTGCGAAGAATTCACGTTAACTTTGCGTCATACCGGACAACTGCCAGCTAACATTATGGGGCACAACTGGGTATTAACAACTTCAGCAGATTATATGCCTGTAGCATCAAGCGCTCAGGCTGTAGGTGCGCCCAATTATTTGCCCGAAAACGACCCTCGTATCATTGCTGCAACAAATATGATTGGTGGAGGTCAAGAGTCATCTGTGACTTTCAACATATCAGCCTTGGAACAAAGTGAAGACTATACTTACTTTTGTTCTTTCCCTGGACACAATGTTCTGATGAATGGCAGGTTAATTGTTGAATAGGGACACGAGAAAACTTTCTGATAATTAACCAAACGCGATTTTTTACAAAGAAAACAACAAGGATTCGTAAGTATGGCTTTAGCAATTGCGCTAATCTTGTTAGTGGTAGGTAGCTTAATATTTCACTTTTTAAGCCCTTGGTATTTCACGCCGCTTGCGTCTAATTGGGAACTGATTGACTTCACAGTAAGTATCACTTTCGTTGTTACTGGAATCGTTTTCGTTATTGCAAACCTTTTTATGGCGTACTGCGTAATTAGATATAGGCACCGACCAGGACAAAAAGCAGACTATGAACCTGAAAATGCAAAATTAGAGTGGTGGCTAACAATAATTACATCGCTTGGAGTTGCAGCAATGCTAGCGCCCGGACTTGCTGTCTGGGGTGATTTCGTAACAGTTCCTGATGAAGCAGCGGAATTTGAAGTAATTGGACAACAATGGCACTGGTCGTATCGCTTTCCTGGAGAAGATCAACAATTCGGAAATGTAGACATTAGACACATTACCGAAGATAACGCTTTTGGAATGGACCCCGCAGATCCTGCAGGTCAGGATGATGTATTAGTAGCAAGTCCCATTGTCCACCTGCCAGTTGGACAACCGATGAGGGCCTGGCTTCGCTCAAAAGATGTGCTTCATAATTTTGCAGTCCCGCAGTTTCGAGTAAAAATGGATCTTGTGCCCGGGCACGTATCCTACACATGGTTTACTCCAACTGTGGTAGGAGAATATGAGATTCTCTGTGAGGAACTCTGTGGAATGGCTCACTTCGCAATGCGTGGCCGAGTAGTCATTGATGAACGGGATGAATTTGAAAACTGGTTATCACAACAACCAACCTATTCAGAGCTAGAAACTCAAACAGTAGACCCTATGCTTGGCCAGGCAAGCTATGGACTGTGCGCTGCCTGTCATGGTCAACAAGGCGAGGGCATGCAAGCCCTGAATGCCCCTAGAATTGCTGGACTTGATAATCGTTACCTAGAAAGACAACTTAAATATTACCGTGATGGAGTACGTGGCACCCATGATCTAGATACAGCTGGGGCAATGATGAGGCCCATTTTGGCAGCCCTTCCAGATGAAGCGGCAATTCGAAATGTTGCAGCTTATATAGAAACACTGACAACAGAATCGCCAATAACATCAGTAACAGGTAATGTCATACGAGGAAAGCAACTCTATGAAAATTGTGCATCCTGTCATGGTGAAAATGGTCAAGGAATTTGGGCTATGAATGCGCCTGCAATTGCTGGACAGCATGATTGGTACTTAGTCAGTCAACTGAAAAACTTCAGAGAAGGAATACGTGGCTCTCACCGTATGGATCTCTATGGCGACCAAATGATGATGCTCGCAGACGTTCTTCAGCAAGATGGGGATATTGATGATGTGGTCGCATACCTTAATACTCTTTCGACAAATTGATTTTGGCAGTTCATGATGAAAACAATAATTAGCAATGAGCGCCGAGTCTTTTCTATAACCCGAGGATGTAACTGATGGCTTTTGTGGCACTTGCAGACCGTGATGATGATGCGCACTCCCATGATCCTGATACTTTTATAACAAAATACATCTGGAGTCAGGACCATAAAGTAATAGCGATACAGTATGCAATTACAGCTATTAGTGTTGGTTTAGTTGCTCTTGTACTTTCACTTTTGTTTCGATTACAACTAGGTTTCCCAGATAGTTTTTCCCTTGTAGATCCCACTGAGTATTACCAATACGTGACCATGCATGGAATGATCATGGTTGTATATTTACTAACAGCTCTTTTCTTGGGAGGCTTTGGAAACTATCTCATTCCCTTAATGTGTGGCTCACGAGATATGGTATTCCCCTACCTGAACATGCTTAGCTTCTGGGTTTATTTGCTGAGTGTAATTGTTCTCATGGCTAGTTTTTTTGTTCCAGGAGGACCGACTGGAGCAGGGTGGACACTGTACCCGCCCCAAGCAATAAGTGAAGGAACCCCTGGGGTTGATGGCGGAATTCTATTAATGATCCTTTCATTAGCCATCTTCATCGTAGCCTTTACAATGGGAGGCCTGAACTATGTAACAACTGTTCTTCAGGCACGAGCACGCGGTATGACATTAATGCGTATGCCATTAGCTATATGGGGAATATTTGTAGCTACTATTCTTGGATTATTAGCATTCCCTGCACTATTGGTCGCCGCCATAATGATGATGCTTGATCATGTTGTAGGAACAAGTTTTTTTATGCCAGAAATGTTGTCTATGGGTACCGCTAATGAGTATGGAGGAGGTAGCCCAATCTTATTTCAGCATCTATTCTGGTTCTTTGGTCACCCTGAAGTATACATAGTAGCCCTACCTGCTTTTGGAATAGTTTCCGACGTTCTAAGTGTCCATGCTAGAAAAAATATTTTTGGCTACCGAATGATGGTCTGGGCTATTGTCGCTATTGGCGCCCTAAGTTTTGTCGTTTGGGCACATCACATGTACGTCAGTGGAATGAACCCCTATTTTGGTTTTTTCTTTGCAACAACAACGCTTATTATTGCTGTTCCAACGGCACTAAAAGTTTATAACTGGATACTAACCCTTTGGCGTGGAGACTTACACCTCACCGTTCCCATGCTTTTCGCTATTGGTTTTATTTTTACATTCATACATGGTGGTCTCACAGGGTTATTCTTAGGAAATGTAACTGTAGATTTGCCTCTATCAGATACCTACTTTGTAATTGGCCATTTCCACATGGTAATGGGTGTATCACCTGTATTAGTCGTGTTTGCGGCAATTTATCACTGGTTTCCAAAAATTACTGGCCGCATGTTTCATTCTGGTCTTGGAAAGGCGCATTTTTGGCTAACTCTCCTAGGCACTTATTCTATTTATTTGCCAATGCATTACCTAGGTATTCTTGGTTTGCCTAGACGATATTTTGCTTATGGAGATACGGATTTTATCCCTGAGTCTGCGCATGCGATGAATGCTGGAATTACTATCGCTGCTTTATTGGTTGCTGCAGCTCAATGTCTATTCTTTATCAATGTTATATGGAGCCTTACAAAAGGAAAGAAGGCTGAAGCAAACCCATGGCGGGCAGCCTCTCTGGAATGGCAAACACCCGATACACCGCCCAAACATGGCAACTGGGGCGCAGAATTACCTCAAGTGTATCGCTGGCCATACGACTATAGCGTACCTGGTGCGAGTGAAGATTTTATTCCTCAAAACGTGCCAGATGCTTATGCAAGTACTAAAGACGACAAATAGAGTTGACGGATAGATGAATATCTCTTTGCTATTTTTCGCACTTGGTGTAGCACTAATGGTTTGGTGTTTATTAATTAGCCAGTTACAAACAAAACCTTGGTTAGAAAAGGGTTTGATTGAAGAAAATGGCGCAGTTAGCCTACCGGCATCTAGGGTTGGTCTATGGGTTTTCTTAGCGGTCGTAACTAGCCTGTTTGGCCTTTTTGCAGTGGTATACAACATGCGTGCTGAATTCTCAGATTGGCGTCCACTTCCTGAACCAGGTCTGCTCTGGTTTAACACTGGAATGTTAATTTTAGGAAGTATTGTTCTTCAACGTGCGCGTAAGGATTCAGAAAAAAACAATTTAAGTAGCTTAAAATGGAGTCTTGCAACAGGCAGCCTATTGACGATAGTTTTTTTGTTTGGACAACTACTAGCATGGAAAAATCTAGCTGGATTAGGATATTTTTTTTCCACAAACCCTGCAGATGCTTTTTTCTACGTCCTAACTGGGCTCCACGGAATTCACTTAGTGGGCGGACTCTGCTTTTTAGTTCTAGCTTGTATTAAGGCTTGGGGAAACATAGATAGGTATAACATTAAGGAAAAAGCGCAATTAAATCTCAGGATACAATTGTGCTCGGTCTACTGGCACTACCTACTTTTGATCTGGCTGGTGTTATTCAGCCTCTTGCTATCAACATAAAGGATTGAGTTTGTATGACATCAAATATGACTGAATCTCAGGCAACAACTGTGCAAGAGGGCCTACAAGGATTTGCGCAAGATTGGTCTTCTGATAAACAGACGTTCCATGTGCCTTGGGGAAAAGCCATGATGTGGATTTTTCTACTAAGTGACACATTTATTTTTGGATGCTTTCTAACTTCGTATATGAATGTACGAATGTCAACTCGTGTACCGTGGCCTAACCCCAGCGAAGTATTTGCCCTAAGCTTTGGAGGAGAACCAATCCCTTTGATATTGATTGCAATAATGACATTCGTTCTAATAACGAGTAGCGGAACTATGGCACTCGCCGTGAACTATGGATATCGAAGAGACCGAGCTAAAACAGCCGCACTTATGTTCATAACCGCAGCCTTTGGCGCAACATTTGTAGGAATGCAAGCATTTGAGTGGACAAAACTTATTGTAGATGAAGGCGTTCGTCCCTGGGAAAACCCAATGGGGGCGCCGCAATTTGGTGCAACCTTTTTTATGATCACCGGGTTTCATGGAGCACATGTTTCAATTGGTGTGATATATCTTGCAGTAGTTGCCATGAAGGTTCTCAAAGGTGATTATGAAGCTTCTGGCAATTATGAAATTGTCGAGATAACCGGCCTATATTGGCATTTTGTGGACCTGGTTTGGGTCTTTATTTTTGCATTCTTCTATCTCTGGTAGGAATTAGTATGGCAACTGATGGACATCAAGAACACCCATTAAGCGTTTATCTTTGGATTTGGGTTCTGCTGTTTGTACTCAGCGCTTTTTCATATGCTGTCGACTATATAGGGCTTGAAGGTTACTTAAGGTGGTCTTTAATACTTATATTTATGGTTGCTAAAGCCGGGCTTATCATTGCAATTTTTATGCATATGGTCTGGGAGCGTTTGGCTTTGATTTACGCCATACTTGGGCCGCCTTTACTCCTTTCTTTTTTTATCGGATTTATGGCAATAGAAGGTGACTATACATTCCTAACCAGATTAAACTTTTTTGGTGAAACTGATTTTGTTGCACAGCACCATACTGATGAATCACATTAGGAAGTAACTATGCTCTGGCTAATAATATCTTTTATTATTTTTTTGGCTTTATGGGGTTTAGCTTGGCGAAGCCAGCCAAAACTAGCCTTAGGAATTTTGGTTGGGTTATGCCTAGGTGTTCCTTTATCAGGGTTTTTAGGTCCTTATGAATCTCTAGCTGATGTGCCTATGTGGTTGCCTCCACTTCCTTTCATGATAATAACCTTAATATTTTTAATATATGGTTTTTTAGCATGGCGGATACTAGACGCTAATAAAAAATCTAATTAACCACCATAAATTATCGACGGTAGCCAAGTTGCTAGTTCCGGTACAAAAGCTATTACAGTCAATGCAAAAAGTTGTATCGCAACAAATGGCATAACGCCTCGGTATATATCTGTCGTTGCTACACTCTCAGGCGCTACGCCGCGCAAGTAGAAAAGAGCAAAACCAAATGGTGGGGTTAAAAAAGAGGTTTGCAAATTAATAGCAATCATAACCCCTAACCAAATAGGGTCGATTCCCATAGAGAGTAGTATTGGCCCAACGATAGGAACAACGACAAATGTAATTTCGATGAAATCAAGAACAAAACCAAGAAAAAACATTAACAGCATAACCACTAACATTGCACCAAAAACACCACCTGGTAGGCTAAGCAAAAGTTCGTGAACCAAACTGTCTCCTCCATAACCCCGAAATACTAGTGAAAAAACTGAAGCGCCTAGTAATATCAAAAAAACCATACTGCTAACACGCACAGTACTTTCCATTACTTCAACTAGTTTTTTTAAAGAAAAGTGCTTCTTAAATAATGCTAGCAAAAGAGCGCCAACTGCCCCCACACCTGCGGCCTCAGTGGGTGTTGCCAATCCAGCTATAATTGACCCTAATACCGCAAGAATCAGCATCAACGGTGGCGCTAAAGCAAAAATTATTTCTTTAAAATCGACTTTTTCAGTATCTAAATACGCTGGCATAGTGTTTGGTTTGAAAAAGGCTAGAACCAGAAGATAAGTGATATAAAGCCCGACAAGTGTAATACCCGGAATTAATGCTCCTACAAATAAGTCTCCTACAGAAACTGTATCTGGAGAGAAAATACCCTGGTCTAACTGCGATTGACTATAGGCGGAAGAAAGCACATCACCGAGCAAAACCAGAATAATTGATGGTGGGATAATTTGACCAAGAGTTCCAGAAGCACATATGGCTCCCGTTGCAACAGATGGATCATATCCACGACGTAACATTGTTGGGAGGGATAGCAAACCCATAGTCACCACTGTTGCGCCGACTATACCCGTACTTGCCGCAAGTAACATTCCAACGATAGTTACTGAAATACCAAGTCCTCCTCGTAGCCTGCCGAACAAATGACTAAGACTATCCAAAAGACTCTCAGCAATCTGCGCACGCTCAAGTGTAATGCCCATGAATACAAATAACGGAACGGCCATCAATGTCTCATTACTCATTATTCCAAAAACACGATTAGGCATAGTTCCAAGAAAAGCACTATCAAATGAGCCTAATAAAATACCTAGCCAAGCGAAAATTAAGGCAGTTCCTCCGAGAGAAAAGGCAACTGGATAGCCGACCAACAGAACCATCACTACAACAGCAAACATTAATAATGCAACCCATTCCATTAGATGGATTCGCCTTGTGAGGTACTGTCTTTGTCAAATAGAACTTTGTGGTTGGTTAGTATCAAAACAGAAGAAATAAGGTTTGAAATACCTTGTATGATCAGTAATAGTGCAGTCAAAGGAATAATGCTCTTTAGTATGGGAACAAAAGGATATGGCAATCCTCCTGCCTCCCTTGAAGCTTCTTTTATCGCCCAAGAAATTGTCACGTAATCCCAACTTGATACCGCAAAAAATATCGACAAAGGCAAAAGGAAAAGTATCGTTCCTGCTAAATCAACCATGGCTTTGTGACGTACTGATAGATCACGATAAAAAATATCAACCCGAACATGCTCATCCCTTTTTAGGGTATAGGCAGCACCAAGCATAAAAACCATTGCATGCATCCAAATAACACTCTCCTGCATAGCAATCCAGCCAAGGTCAAAAATATACCGTAGTACAACTATTACAAAGGTTCCAACTACCATAAATAAAGTAAGCCAGGATACAGCCGAACCTGTTAGTTCTCCGAACCAATTCAATACATGTCTAAATTTCAGTACCACTATTTTCATATGGAAATTACTAATATCACTCGAAGCTAATCAAGCTTTTTGCAAACGACTAAGAAAAACTTTCATTTCACGTGTAGCCTGAATATCGCCATTTTCAGTAGCTACTTTTATCCCTTGACTATAACTATATATTGCATCTTCTTTTAGCCCGATTTTTTCCTGAGAGCGAGCAAGTAATTTCCATGCTGCTGAAAATTCTGGGTCCTGAGCTAGCGCTTTCTCTAGATGCTTAATTGCCAAAGCCATGTTTTTTATTTTTAGGTATTCGGCCCCCAAAGCAAACCTTAAACTAGGACTATCTGCGCCCTCGGCAAGCATGGATTCAAATCGCTCCACAACCTCCATGATTATGGCTTCCAGAAAGTGGGTGTAATTAAAACAAGCAATGTGAAAATTTCTAACCTACCTAGAAGCATTCCACAGACCGCAGACCATTTGCTGATATTACCTATTTCAGAAAAACCTCCAGATATCTGGCCCAATCCTGGACCTAAATTATTAAGGCTGGCAGCTACCGCTGAAAACGATGACACCGGATCAAGACCACTTGCCAACTGAATGATCAAAAGAACACCAAAAACAACTATGTATACTGCAAAAAATCCCCAAACAGCATTAACTACACGATGATTGACGCTTGTGCTCCCCAATTTCACCGGAACCTCCGCATTTGGGTGTATCAGTCGTTTAACTTCGGCTAAACCTTGCTTATACATTAGCAACCAACGAATAACCTTTACTCCTCCAGCCGTTGAACCAGCGCAACCTCCTATAAAACTAGAAAGAATTAACAATATCGGCAGAGCTTCTGGCCATTTGGAAAAATCTGCTGTAGTAAAGCCAGTTGTAGTGCCTATTGAAATAACTTGAAAAAGTCCCTTGGTAAGGGTCTCTGATAAAGTAGAATAGTATCCCGTCCAGTAGAGATACAAAAGAACACCAACACTAAGGTAAACAAGAAATTTTACGTATGCACAAAATTCCGCGTCTAAAAGATAACTTTTTAAAGATCGGTGCCGCCATGATAGAAAATGTAAAGAAAAATTTACGCCAGCTATAAACATAAATAGTACGGCGATAAGCTCAATGAGCGTACTATCAAAATGACCAATACTGGCATCATAAGTTGAGAATCCACCTATAGCCACGGTACTAAACGCGTGACAAATTGCATCAAAAAGGGGCATGCCAGCAGCCCAGTAAGCGCAACCACATAAAACAGTTATACCTAGATACACGTACCATAGGGCTTTCGCAGTCTCAGTAATACGCGGTGTGAGTCTAGTGTCTTTCACAGGCCCTGGTGTTTCAGCGCGATATAACTGCATACCCCCTACACCCAACATAGGTAAAACCGCTACAGCAAGAACAATTATTCCCAGCCCACCAAACCACTGTAGTAGTTGTCGATAAAATAAAATGGATTTAGGAAAAGTATCGAGGCCAACCAGCACTGTGGCGCCGGTTGTTGTAAGGCCAGATACAGACTCAAAAACGGCATCAGTAAAAGTCATTTCTGGCTTTTCAGCTATCAAAAACGGGAAAGCTCCAAACATACCTAAAACTATCCAGAAAAGCGCAACAATTAAAAAACCATCACGCAAACGTAACTCATGTTTCTGATGACGAACAGGCCACCAAATCATCAAACCTGATCCAAAGATAATAAGGAAAGATCCGACAAAAGCAGGCCAAGCATTATCAGAAAAAAACAGTGAGACTAAGACTGGCATGAGCATAGTGCCACTGAACATAGTTAGCAGCAGGCCTAAGACACGTTGAACAGCGGATCTAGTCATTTCTGTATAGAGGCAGGCAAAAGGAGTACCTATGTTCACGCGAGGCCTAACCCACCTCGAACAAACGCTCAACCTCGTCTATTTGTCTACGATCAGATATAAACAGAATGACATGATCATCTGGTTCTATCACAGTATCGTGGTGAGCCATCATCACATCTTCTCCTCGAACAATAGCACTAATAGTAGCTCCAAGGGGCAATCTAATATCTTCGATACTCTTTCCAATAACTCGAGAATCGCTACTATTTCCATGGGCAACGGCTTCGATTGCTTCGGCGGCCAGCTGCCTTAAAGAATGAACTTTAACCACATCCCCCCGACGAACATGTGCCAGAAGCGTACCTAAGGTTATTTGAGGCGGAGAAATTGCTACATCTATCGTACCAGCTGCAACTAGTTCCGTATAAGCTGGCTTGTTGATCAATGCCATAACTTTATGAGCACCAAGTCGTTTTGCAAGCATAGCAGATAATATATTTGCTTCGTCCGCATTAGTGACAGAAACAAACACATCAGCACTATCAATATTTTCTTCTAATAAAAGACTCTCATCAGTTCCATCACCTGAAAGCACTATGGTTTTGTTTAAGTATTCAGAAACAGCCTTAGAACGATCTGAGTCACGCTCTATTAATTTCACTTGATTAGTATCTTCTAAGGCCTTTGCAAGACGGACACCAATATTTCCGCCTCCAGCAATAACTACTCTCCTAACCGGCTCATCAAGCTTCCGCATTTCGCTAAGTACTGCACGAATATCCTTTCTAGCAGCTATAAAAAATACCTCATCACCTTCTTCAACTACCGTACTACCCTCTGGAATAATACCTTTGCCATCTCTATAAATAGCTGCAACCCGACACTCTACATTTGGAATATGCTGAGATAGTTCCTTAATTGGATGTCCAATTAAAGCTCCGCCTTCATGAGCACGAGCAGCAACAAGCCTAACTTTTCCATCTGCAAACTCGAGAACCTGAAGAGCACCGGGGAAATGAATAAGCTCCTCAATATGCTGGGTAACTAAATCTTCTGGACTAATTATAAAATCAACAGACAAGCTATCCTCATTAAAAAGTGCATTATGATTTGTATACTCTGCTGCACGTATTCTTGCTATACGTCTGGGTGTCTTGAATAGAGTATGGGCAACCTGGCAGGCAGTCATATTGATCTCATCACTATTCGTAAGAGCTATGATCATGTCAGCATTTTTAGCTCCAGCTCTATCAAGGACTTCCGGATAAGAGGCATGACCTACTACAGTACGCGCATCTAAGCGTTCCTGTAATTTTTTCAACACCGTTTCATTTTTATCAACGATGGTGACCTGATGAGCCTCTTCACCAGACAAACTATCAGCGGCTGTTTCGCCAACCTGCCCAGCACCGAGAATTAAAATATTCATGATGTGATATCACTAAGAGTCGGTGCGTATTTTACATCAGTTCTAGATTTGCGTATGCAATGACTAACCATTTCATCCCTGCTCGCTGAAAATTTACTTGAACACGGGCATTTGCCCCGCTTCCCTCTTGGTTTAAAACAATACCCTCTCCAAATTTTTTATGTTTAACTCTTTGTCCCAAACTAATTACATCTGGACCCTCACTAAAGTCGTTTGATCTATACACAGGTCGAGATACAGAAAGCACCGGTCTAATTTCCTCTAGAAGCTCTTGTGGAATTTCCTGGATAAATCGAGAGGGTACCCCGAAATTATCCATGCCGTGTAATCGTCTCTGCTCAGCATATGTAAGTACCACTTTTTTTTGAGCTCTGGTTAATCCTACATAACATAATCGTCGTTCCTCTTCTAATCCTCCCATATCATGTATTGATCGCTGATGAGGAAATAACCCCTCTTCTAGTCCGCATAGAAATACCAATGGAAATTCTAAGCCTTTAGCAGAATGTAAAGTCATGAGCTGTACACTATCTTCATAAATTTCTGCCTGTACGTCGCCTGATTCAAGTACAGCATATGAAAGAAATTCTAAAAGTGGTGGTAAGTCAGAAATTTCATCGCTAATTAATCCTCGTGCTGCGCTGACAAGCTCCTCAAGATTCTCTACCTTTGCTTCTCCTCTAATGTTTTTGTCCTTACTGTGATGTTGAATTAAGCCACTTAGTTGTATTACTCGATTTACTTGTTCATGCAGAATCAGATCACATGTATCTTCTTCCATTGTATTTATCAGATTAAGAAAAGCAGAAATTGCACGGCAGGAGCGTTTTGGCAGCTCTTCATCCTTAATAATAGTTTCAGCTGCTTGCCAAAGGTTCAAACTCGCACTTATGGCTTTACTTCTTACAACTTCCATACTGCGAGCTCCAACTCCACGCGGAGGAGTATTTACAGCACGTTCAAATGAAGCATCATCTCCTCGATTAGCGATAAGTCGCAAATACGCCAAAGCATCTTTAATTTCCGCTCGCTCGAAGAATCTTAATCCCCCATATACTCTGTACGGTATACTGGCAGCAAGTAAAAATTCCTCAAATACTCTCGACTGCGCATTAGACCGATATAGCACAGCGATATCATTTCTCAGATTACCTTGGTCTATGTAGTCAGAAATACGATTTACAATAAACTCGGCTTCATCTCTCTCATTAAAAGCCGAATAAAGTGTAATTGGCTCCCCCGTTTCACCCTCTGTCCATAAATTTTTTCCTAAACGCCCACTATTGTTGGCAATAACCGAGTTAGCTGCATTCAAAATATTGGCGGTTGATCGATAATTCTGCTCTAACCTAATAATTCTGCTTCCATTGAAATCTTTTTTAAAGAGTTGAAGATTTTCTACCCGAGCACCCCTCCATCTATAAATGGATTGATCATCGTCACCCACAAAAAAGGGCGTAGCATTTTGCCCTGCAAGTAATTTTAACCATCTATACTGTATTGTATTAGTATCTTGAAACTCATCTACTAACACATGATGAAATCTTGACTGATACTTGCTTAGGATGTCAGGTTTCTCTTTAAACAATTCCAGTGCGCGCAAAAGAAGTTCGCCAAAATCTACTAAAGAAGAACCAGTACAAATTTTTTCGTAGCGAGAATAAATTTCTATCATCTGCTTGCGAGCAGAATTACCTTCGTCATTGACACTAGCTGGTCGCAACCCCTCATCTTTTTGGGCATTTATGAACCACTGTATTTCACGAGGACCAAAATCATCTTCATTAAGTCTCATATTTTTTATAAGTCTTTTGATCACTCGTAGCTGATCTTCTGAATCTAAGATTTGAAACGTTTCAGTTAAACCACTTTCTTGCCAGTGCATTCTCAGTAGCCTGTGCGCTAAACCATGAAAAGTGCCTATCCAAAATTGCTTTGTTGGAAACCCTAACAAAGCCTCAATTCTTTCACGCATTTCCAGGGCCGCTTTATTCGTAAATGTCACAGCACAAAGTTGTTGTGGAGATAAGTCTTCCACACTAATTAGCCAAGCTATTCGATGTACTAGAACTCTGGTTTTGCCGCTACCCGCACCTGCTAATACAAGAGTAGGCTGACTGGAAGTTGTAACCGCTTCCCGTTGCGCTTCATTCAGAGGATCAATAATCGCCGTAACGTCCATAAGGAAAAGCGAAGTAGTGTTTAAAAATTACTCCGGCCAAATGACTGGAATATAGTGATCAGCCAATAAAAAGCTAAACAACGCCATGAGATAGCTGATTGAATAAGAAAATGTCTTCATGGCCATCCCCTCATCATGTCCCCACTTCAGCTGAATAGCGTAATAAAGAAATCCCATGCCCAAAAGTGCCGCCCCAAATAAATATAAAACACCAGTCATTCCTGTTAGGTAGGGCAGTAGAGATACAATAATGAGAAGAATGGTGTAATAAACAATGAAAGATTTTGTAACTACTGGTCCGTGCGTTACAGGTAACATTGGCACACCAGCTTTCTCATACTCATCTTTGCGCGCAACAGCAAGTGCCCAAAAATGGGGTGGGGTCCAAGTAAAAATTATCAAAAATAATAATAAAGCATATCCACTTACTTCATTAGTGACAGCAGCCCAACCAAGTACTGGAGGAGATGCGCCAGCAGCTCCACCAATGACTATATTCTGTGGTGTCGCTCTTTTTAAATACACGGTATAAATTACTGCGTAGCCAATCAAGGAAAAAAAAGTAATTACGGCGGTAAGAAAATTAACCAAAAAGGCTAGTATTGCGATACCCAAAAGTCCCAACAATAAAGCAAAAGTTAAGGCATCTTTTTCAGTAATGCGTCCCTGTGGTAAAGGTCTGTCGCGTGTCCTCAACATTTTCGCATCCAAGCGTTGATCAAGTATATGGTTTACTGCTGCCCCCGAGGCAGCGGAAAAACCGATGCCTAGACTAGCGAAAATTAATACTGTCCAATCTACAAATCCCGGTGTTGATAGAAACATACCCACGACAGCAGTAAAAACCAAAAGCTGAACTACACGGGGTTTAGTCAGAAGATAGTAATCATGCCAGCTAGCTGTTACCGGTGTATTAACTGTTTCTAATTCTTTGGTTAGCATTTAAAACCGTCAATAATAACAAAGCCCCCACACCATTGTGGGCGACTGCAACTGAAAGTGGTGCACTATATACAACTATACTCACTCCTAGAGCTAATTGAATGAAAAGCATGATAAACAGCGCAAAACCATCAGGCCTAAGCTCCTTTCTCCTAATCATCAACCAGCCTAGTAAGCTGAGAAAAATTGTTGTAACAATTGCCCCTAGTCGGTGGGTGAAGTGGATAGCTACTCGGGCTGGATTGTCCAGCACTCCTCCTTCATAGTCTATTCCGATGCCCCTCCATAAGACAAATCCTTCATGAAAATCTGTTACAGGTGGCCACCACTTTGTTTGGCAAGTAGGAAAATCTGGGCATGCTAGCGCCGCATAATTAGAACTAGTCCACCCACCTAGGGAAATCTGTAGAACAAGTATTAGCATCGCTGATAACGCGAATACCCGAAGAGGCCTAAGACTGAACCGAGACTTTTGCACGGATAATCTCCATTGTCCAAGCCAAAATAGGATCCCAAGAGTGGTTAAACCTCCTAATAAGTGGGCCATCACAACCACTGGCTTAAGTAGAAGTGTCACGGTCCACATTCCCAAAATTCCTTGAAAAATAACCACGGCTACTAAGATATAAGGTAGATTAGTTTCCTGCTTAGGGTCTCGACGATTCAACCATGCCAAACCAGCTAGCAGTACGCATAAAAAACCGAGGACACTAGCAAGATAACGATGAACCATTTCCCGCCATGCTTTGCCAGCTTCGAGTGGGCGTTCTGGAAAATTGGAAAGCGCTTCCGAAAACTCTATATCATCATTAGGCACCGTCAACTGCCCATAGCACCCAGGCCAATCCGGACAACCTAGTCCAGCATCTGTTAAACGCACCCAAGCCCCTATCGTTACCACTAAAAATGCAAGTGCTAGAGCAATACGTGCCAAATTTATAAAGTAAATATTCACTTTAAACGAGCTGATCAAGCGCAATAAGTCTTTTCAAGTCACGTAGAACACCCTGTTGGTCTGCATCAGATGGATAGTTAAAAATGAGCCTGCCGCTAGGATCAGTTATATAAAACCAGCCTTCAGCAAGTAAATTCTCATCCAAAGCTCTTCTCAACGGAAGTGCCTTTGATCCGTCAATACGACCAACAATAAGCTCTTCAGATAATTTGAGCGATTGTATAGAAGTAATATTTTCGCCTGCATGTAAATATATTGACTGTACGACTACCGATTGGTTTGAAGCCTTTTCCTTTAGTTCCATCAAAACATTAAGATTACGCATGCATATAAAATCACAATTAGAGGTATTACCGTAAATCACAGACCAACGACCTATGGCCCAATTCGCCTGCAAAAAACCTCCACCATCTATTTCTAGAGGAATCTCAGGCAATATTCTTGTTGGCTCATAGCGCTCTCCATAAGGAAAGTCAGCTTGAGGAAGCCAATCAAACTTCCATGGCCCATAAACTGCAAAAGCCACAATAATTGGTGGCCCAAAAAATAGTACAGCTAAAATTTTCGCTTCCCAGGAGGGCTTTACCATGTTTTTTAGTTCCCGGTTTCCAGCATTGACTTAATGTTGAATTATCAGCCAACACAGTGACAACACTAATACAAAGTTCAACCGTATATGAAGGACCCTGATATTCACTTAGTGAGCCACCACTGAATACAAAAAGAACATTAAGGCAACATAGTCCAAATTGTATCAGAATTGATTTATCTTCCCTCGACAACTACAAAAACGGCATTACCTCCTTGGCAGTTCTCGGGTGATTTCCTCTATCGGTATACTAAAATCCGTCTTTGGTATTTTTGATGCGCTACCTCCCCCCCAAGCGAGCCCAAAAATCAGTTCAGAACTTATGGAAAGCTGTTCCTCCGAATTTGATATCTCTAGCTGATTACAAAATTTTTTCCATCGATTATATCCAGTGAGTTGTAACTTTCTGCCAAAGGCAGAGTTTGTTCCACCTGATTGCCTTAAATCCTGAAAAAGCTGTTCTTTACTGTTGTAACTTATTTTAAATCGATCAACATCCATTACTGGCTCGATGAGCCCTGCTTTAACTACAAGATCTCCAAGGTCATGCATGTCGATAAAACCTTGGACATGCACATCTTTGTCAACTTCGGCCCACGCTTGACGTATTTCTTTCAAAGTATCTGGTCCTACCGTAGAAAAAAGCATCAACCCACCGTCGGATAAAACTCTAGCACTTTCTTTAAAAAACAATTGAGGGTCACACCAAGGGAGTATCATATTTGCAAAAATCAAATCTACAGAATTGTCTGATAACGGTAATTGTTCAGCATCTCCAACCAAAACAGTCGTATGTCTTAAGCTTCTACATCGACTTTGAGTAGCTGATGCCATAACTTCTATTAGATCAACAGACACAATCTGTGCTTTTGGGTAAAGCGCAGCTAAAGCCACTGTACCTTTACCAGTAGCTGAACCCATATCCAAAATACGGCAAGGTTCGAGTGTAAAAAACCGTGTTCGGTCCAACATCCTATTACGCGCTTGCTCATGGATAAAATCTGAACGATCAAAAGTTGTAACTGCCCTAGAAAAATTTTTAAGGACCGCTCGCCTCTCTGGCAAACCAACGAATCTAGATTGAACATCGCCCATAGATAAAAAAATTAACTAGTAAAACTTAAGCACAAATTAAATTTCAAACAGAATATTGTATTTCTTCAGGCTTGAGTCCAAGTTTTGAGAATAGAGCTTGATCAGATTCGTGTTCTGGATTATCAGTAGTTAACAAAACATCACCGTAAAAAATTGAGTTAGCTCCTGCCGCAAAACAAAGAGCTTGTAATTCGTTGGTAAACTCCCCACGTCCTGCCGAAAGTCTTACATGAGACTTTGGCATCAAAATACGCGCAACCGCAATAGTACGCACAAACTCCAGGCCATCTACAGCACCTCGTTTTGCTAGAGGAGTGCCAGGTATCGGCACTAATTGGTTAATTGGCACGCTTTCAGGCTGAGGCTCAAGCGTTGATAGAGTATGCATTAGAGAAATTCGGTCAAGCCTACTCTCTCCCATTCCAACGATTCCACCACAACAGACTTTAATACCTGCTTCTCTCACATGTTTTATTGTAAGCAGGCGATCTGAATACGAACGAGTGGTTATGATCTTTGAATAATATGACTCTGAGGTATCTAAATTATGATTGTAAAAATCCAGACCTATATCTGCTAACTTTTGAGCTTGTGATTCATTCAATAGCCCAAGAGTTGCGCAAGTTTCCATACCCATATCCTTAACTTCCGCAATCATCTGAGCAATCTTATCTAACTGTTTATCTTTTGGCCCTCGATATGCAGCCCCCATACAAAAACGTGTAGCGCCTGCAGCTTTTGCTTCCACGGCAGCTTTTCTAACATCTTCAAGGGACATGAGACTTTCAGCTTCTACACCTGTGTCATACCTAATGCTTTGTGGGCAGTAGGAACAATCCTCAGGACATCCCCCGGTTTTTATCGATAACAACGTGGAAATTTGTACGGTGTTAGGATCAAAATTTTGCCTATGAACCCATTGTGCCGTGTAAAGCAAATCATTCATTGGCAAATCATATATATATGAGACATCTCCAAGCCCCCAATTTTTTTTAGGCTGGCTTGTGATCAAGATCTTCCCTAATTTTAGTTTACTTTGTTTACTTGCTTTATGTTCTATAGACATTAAAATAAATCTCAGCCCAACACTGATTAACCAGCATACAAATAATCCAGCACAATACCAGTAAAAATAGACAGCCCCAAAATGGTATTATTTTTAAATGCCAAAAAACATTGCAGTGAATCACGATTCCAAATCAAATGCTGTTGATAAAGACAGAAAATCGCAGCTATTCCTAATCCCGAAAAAAACCAACTACCTAAGTTGGCACTGTGCCCAATAAAAATCATCCCAACTAAAAACATCACTTGCAATACACCAATAAATATACGATCTAAATCACCAAATAAAATAGCAATTGATTTAACGCCAATTTTTAAATCTTCATTACGGTCAGCCATTGCATACTCAGTGTCATAAATTACTCCCCAGATTATTGTGACGGTAAACAAAAGCCAACCTACTCTTGGAATAAATTCAAGCTCAGCTGCAAAAGCCATTGGTACTCCCCATGCAAATGCAATACCTAGTATCAGCTGTGGAAAAGAAACGAATCTTTTACTAAATGGATATAGAACTGTAATTAACGCTCCTATAACAGCCAAGCCTTGGGTTAATCTATTCATTGTCAAAACCAAACTTAAGCCTATTAACATCAAAATTATAAATAGTGTTAAAGCCGCTTTAATGCTGACTTCGCCTGTAGCTATAGGTCTAGTTTGTGTGCGCTCAATATGCAGGTCTATGTTACGATCAGCATAATCATTGATTATGCAGCCTGCGGATCGCAAAACCACCGTCCCAATTATAAATACGAAAAGCAAATACACACCCGGCTGCCCTTCCCCTGCAATTAAAAGTGCCCACAAAGTAGGCCAAAGCAACAACCAGATTCCAACAGGTTGATGGAATCTCATAAGCCTAAAGTACACTTCTCGATTCTCTAAAGCACTACTCATAAACTGACCGATTCCATAAAGAATTCGATTTTTTCCTAACTTATGAAAAAATAAGTTCATCATTACCTAATATTATGAAGTATTTAGACATATGCGTACTCGCTTGTGTGTTTGTTCCAACGCTTGATCAGCTGATCCGCATTTTTTGGATAATCACGCATAAGAATTTCAGAAATTTCTATTACTCTAGGCAGTAAATCTGCATCTCTAATAAGATCAGCAACTTTTAATTGTATTAGTCCTGACTGCTGAGTGCCGAACATATCGCCTGCACCTCTAAGCTCTAGATCTTTCTGTGCCACTATGAACCCATTTGATGTTTTCCTCATTACACCAAGTCGTTCTTTGGCTAGCTCTGATATTGGAGACTTAAAGAGCAACACACAATTTGAAGAAGAACTACCACGGCCAACCCTTCCACGCAGTTGGTGAAGTTGAGAAAGCCCCATACGTTCGGAATTTTCAATGACCATTAATGTTGCATTTGGAACATCAACCCCTACTTCAATTACAGTTGTTGCTACTAACAGATTCAACACACCATCTCTAAACTGCCGCATGATTTTTTCTTTTTCATTAAATTTCATCCGACCATGAATTAATTCAATTTTTAATTCGGGTAACGCTTTTTTTAAATTCTGGAACAACTTGACAGCAGCTTGAGAATTAATGATTTCTGATTCCTCAATTAGCGGACAGACCCAATATACTTGTTCACCTGTCGTGCAGTGTTCTCGGATCCGTTTTACTAGATTTAGTCGTCGGCTTTCAGGCATTACCACTGTGTTCACTGGCTGCCGGCCAGGTGGCAATTCATCAATAACTGTGCACTCTAAGTCTGCGTAAAGTGTCATTGCGAGTGTGCGTGGTATAGGGGTCGCAGTCATTATGAGCTGATGTGGGGCTAAAATACCTTTCTTTCCTTTGCGCTTAAGCTCAAGTCTTTGTCCCACTCCAAAGCGATGCTGCTCATCCACGATCATTAACGCTAGGTTTTTAAATTCTACTGCTTGCTGAAACAGCGCATGCGTGCCCACAACTACGTGTGCATGGCCCTCTGCTATTCTAGCTAAAATTTTCAAACGTTCAGCGCCAATAATACTTCCAGTTAGAGCCACCACTTCAATGCCCAGAGGCTCTAACCAACGCTTAAGATTGTTAAAGTGTTGCTCAGTCAAGAGTTCAGTGGGCGCCATAAAGCCTGATTGACAACCTGAAGAAGCTGCTGCTAATACAGCCATTACGGCAACTATAGTCTTGCCCGACCCAACATCCCCTTGTAAAAGCCTATGCATAGGAATTTCCTTAGCAACATCAGCTAATATTTCACTAATTGCTAATTCTTGAGCGTCAGTCAGCTTATAGGGCAATTTTGCCCGAAGCTTGGCAATGAATTTACTTTTATCTTCTAAGGAAAAAGCGTTTTCCTTAACTCTATTCAATCTAGACTGAACACGAGCCAATCTCTGTGCAATTAGTTCTTCAAAAGCGACTCTGCGTTGGCATGGATGGACCCCAAGAAATAATTCTTCAAGGACGCTATCACGCGGTGGACGATGCAAAAATCTTAATGAGTCTACAAGTGTTGGCCAATCTTCAGGCAGATGACCTTCAAGACAATCATCAGGAAAAGTAGTTTTCATTATGTCCAATGCCTGGTCGGTGAGTTGCCTCAATCTTTGCTGATGAATGCCCTCTGTAGTCGGATAAATTGGAGTCAGAAAATTTTGCGGTGGATCTGATCCATCGCTTATAAGTTTGTACTCTGGATGAACCATTTCTAATCCCGTAGGCCCAACTCGTACATCTCCGAAACATCTTAGACATGCACCGCGGACTAATTGTTCTTGTTGTGCTTTATTAAAATGAAAAAACCTTAAAGTAACTGACCCTGTTCCATCAGCTAATCGAGACAAAAGAGTCCTACGTCTTCGAAAAACTACTTCAGTAAGTTGAACCTCACCCTCCACTAAAACCTTTTGCCCAGGACTTAATTCACCCAAAGGTTTTATCTCTGTTCGATCTTCATAACGAATAGGAAAAAGATAGAGGAGATCACCAATTTGCTCTATTCCAATCTTTTGCAATCTTTTTGCAATCCAAGGCCCAACACCCTTTAGCACGGCTACTGGAGACTTGAGTGCCGGTGTTTTACTCACAGTTATGTTAGACAACTATAGTAGCGTCTATCTCTACCTTAGCTGCCTTAGGGAGCGAAGCTACACCGATTGTGGATCGTGAAGGATAAGGCTCTTCAAAAAAGTCAGACATAACTTTATTTACACACGGGAAGTCATCCATATCAACGAGATAAATTGTCAATTTCACAATATGTAAAAGATCAAACCCCGATGCACTTGCAACCTCTTTAAGGTTTTTAAACACCTGTCGAGACTGTTCCTCAATACCGCCTTTCACCAACTCCATCGTTAATGGATCTAAAGGGATTTGGCCTGAAAGATAGACTGTATTATCAACTCTAATTGCCTGGCTGTAAGGACCTATAGCAGCCGGTGCAGTTTTAGTATGAACAATTTGTTTTTTCATGATCTAAATTTAAAAAGGTGACCGGCTAACGCGCACCACTCCAGGATTCACACGTATACTGCGTATCACTTGTGCGAGATGTCGACGATCACGCACATTTAGCCTAAATAATAAAGTAGATTCATCGTCATCAGTCTCTACATTCAATTGAGCAATATTACTTAATGTTGCTGAAATTCTGCCAGCAACTTCAGCGAGAACACCCACTCGATTTAGAGTTTTAACCTGTATCTGTGAACAAAATTCACTCTTAATTCCTTTGCGCCAATTCACCGGAATCCATTTGGCAGGCTGTTTTCTATATTCAGCAACGTTATGACATTTACTCCTGTGTATTACTACACCTCGTCCACTAGACATATGACCGACAATGTCATCACCAGGAATCGGATAACAACACCCAGCATATGTAATCAATAACCCTTCTGTACCAGCAATATCTAGTGGTTTGAGCTTAGGTGTTATATCCCCTTCAATATTCACTTGTTGCGATAGCATTCCCGCAATAACTGGTGCTAGTCGCTCACCTAGCCCTAATTGTTCATATACCTCATTCATATCAGACATTCCTAACTCTCGAAGCAAGCTTTGCATTTTTACTTTTCGCAAGCGCCGAAGATTTAAGGAATAAGGCCTTAAAGATTGACTTAAAAGTTGCTTCCCTAAATCTCTGGCTTCATCTCTCTTAAGACTCTTAAGGAAAGCTCTTATGGCATTTTGTGCTTTTGCGGTAATAACAAAATTAATCCAGTTAGGATTTGGTTTGGCTGATCTGGCAGTAATGATTTCAACCGTATCTCCATTGTTAAGGGTTGTATTTAATGGAACAGGCCTACGATCTACTTTTGCAGACACACATCTATTTCCTATATCAGTGTGAACTGCATAGGCAAAATCAACCGTACTAGCTCCTCGTGGCAAACGAAGAATTTCTCCGTTAGGAGTAAATACATAGACTTTATCTGGGAAAAGGTCAGCTTTAACTGTCTGTAAAAATTCCTCCGAAGTTGATGCTTGCTCCATTTCCATGAGCCCCTGCAACCAATCTCTAGCCCTAGCTTCCGCAATATGCGTATGCTTATCCACTGCCTTGTATTGCCAATGAGAAGCAATGCCTCTTTCGGCTACACGATCCATCTCTTCAGTTCGTATTTGAACTTCCAGTGGCATCCCTTTTGGCCCAAATAAAGTTGTATGTAAAGACTGATAACCGTTTACACGCGGTATTGAAATAAAATCTTTAACCCTACCGGGCATAGGCTTATATAGTTCATGCACTAACCCAAGCACCCGATAACAAGTATCTATGTCAGACACTACTATCCTTATACCAAATACATCCACAATTTCTGATAGATGGACATGTTTGCGCTTCATTTTGGAATAAATACTGTAAAGATGTTTTTCCCTAGCAGCTAATCGGCCACTAATTTTTCGCTCACTCATGTTTTTTTCGAGTTTCGCTTTGATCTTACGTAGAAACTGACGCTGACTACCGCTGGCTTTACGAAGAGCAGTATCCAAGACTCTATATCTGAAAGGGACATAGGCTTTAAATCCTAGGTCTTCGAGTTCTGTTTTTAAACTGTAGATACCAAGACGATTTGCTATGGGCGCATAAATTTCAATTGTTTCTTTTGCTATACGGCGCCGTTTTTCTAAAGGCAAAGAATCAATGGTCCTCATATTGTGGGTACGATCCGCGAGTTTAACCAAAATAACCCGAAGATCCTTAACCATTGCTAAAAGCATTTTTCTAAAACTTTCAGCTTGGGCCTCAAGAGCACTATGGAAATGCAATTTATCTAGCTTACTTACACCATCTACAAGAGCTGCAACATCATCACCAAACTTGCTTGCTATATCCCCCAAAGAACACGATGTATCCTCTAGAACATCATGAAGCAATGCCGCTTTTATAGTCCCAGAATCAAGATGTAAGTCTGCGAGAATCTTGGCAACAGCTATCGGGTGAGTAATATAGGCATGCCCACTGAGACGTAGTTGGCCATAGTGTGCCTTTGCGCTAAGCTCATAAGCATCAACAATTCCCTCTAGCTCTTCTTCTGGAAGATAACTTTCTAGTGAGGCCACCAGCTGTCCAAAATCATCCCCTCGCCAAGTGACGGGAAGTCGTTCTCGGATAGCGGCCGCATAGTCCATGGCTTATTCCCATGCGTGGCTCGAACCTATAACTCGAGCCCACATATTTCTTATTTAATTATCTATGAGTAGAGGACGGGCGGCTAAGTAGGAGTCCGTCCTGAGCATCATCGGGTATTATATTTTCTTCTAGCAATTCAGCTATGGGTTCGTCCGTTTCATCAAGAATACTCGGGGTTATGAGTTTTTCAGATATTTCACGCAACGCCACGACTGTGGGTTTATCATTCTCCCATGGAACCATTGGCTCTGCGCCATTAGCTAGTTGGCGAGCGCGTTTAGATGCAACCAATACCAACTGAAATATGTTCTCTACATTGTCAATACAGTCTTCTACAGTTACTCGGGCCACCTTGAGCCCTCCTCTAATACTTCCTGTACCCTTCAGTTTACTGCAATAACACTAAGGCCCGCCACAAAAGATCTAGGTTAGGCTACCAGTACATTAGCTGGCTGTATCTCTGGATTTCAATATTTTCTTCACTTTTGATCTAATTTCTGGAGATGAAACTACATTATTGGAACCTAAACCGTTTAATATCGCTTCCAGCTGTTTAACTGAATTTTCCACTTCCTCGCCAACTAAAACATAATCAAACTCATCCCAGTGAGTCATATCTGAAATTGCGTCCCGCAAACGTCTATCTATTACTTCTTCAGAATCTGTGCCTCTTCCTCTAAGACGTCGCTCCAATTCCTCCAGACTTGGCGGAAGAATAAAGATCCCAATTGCATCTTTAGCAGATGACCGAACTTGCCTTGCGCCTTGCCAATCAATTTCAAGCAAAACGGTATCGCCATTTTTTAACAAGACTTCAATGTCTTTTTTTCTTGTACCATACCAGTGACCAAAAACACGCGCTGACTCAAGAAAACAATTTTTTGAGAGCATTAAACTGAATTCTCTATCTGAAACAAAAAAATAATCCTTGCCATGTGCCTCAGATCGCCTCGCAGGCCTGGTTGTATATGAAACTGAGAACTTAATATCATCTCGACGACGAATTAATTCATGCACTAAGGTTGTTTTTCCCGCCCCAGAGGGTGCTGAAATAACAACAAGACTACCCCTCTTTTTTAAAGGCACAACTCTATTACTCCAAGTTTTGCGCTTGCTCACGCATTTGTTCAATTAATACTTTTAGATCAACACTTTGACGAGTTATGTCACTGTCTTGAGATTTGGACGCCAATGTGTTCGCTTCACGATTAAGTTCTTGAACTTGAAAATCAAGACGCCTACCAATTGGTCCATCGGTTTTCAATATATTTCGCACCTCCATCACATGCCCGTCAATTCGGTCTATCTCCTCTGATATATCTAAACGCTGAAGCAACAACACTATCTCTTGTTCTAATCTTTCTTCATTTAGATCTAGAGATAATTTTTCAAGTTTTTCTCGCAGTCTCTCGTACTGAAATTTTTCTAACACATCCGCACGAGATCGAATTAAATTGATAATGCTCGATATATCATCACAACGTTCTAATAAAACCTCCATTAATCGTTGGCCCTCATTTTGACGAGCTTCAACAAGTGAATTCAGCGCATCATCTAGAGCTTCCATAGAAACATTTACCACAACTTCCTGCTTAGCGCATTCTTCAGTTAATACACCTGGCCAACGCAGCATTTCAAGTATCGTAAGCTGACTAGCTTTGGGATAGAGTTTTTCAACCTCTGACTGAATTGCGCCCAATTCTTCAAGTATCTGATTATTTAAAATTGTTTTCTTTGTGTATCCCTCTGAAAATCCAATCTTCAGAGTACATTCGATTCGTCCACGACCAAGTATTGCTTTAACTCGAGAACGACAACTTGACTCTAACCACCGAAATTCTTCATGGGTACGGACAGAAATATCCAAGAAACGATGATTAACACTGCGAATCTCCCAAATAATGGTTAATGGCTCGGACACGACCTCAACCCTGGCAAACCCTGTCATGCTTTTCGGCATTTTCGCACCTACCTTGTTATCGAAATAATTGGCATAAAAAACAAATCGAAGCAAACTTCACGCTTAAAGTCTAAGATATGAACAAGCTTGAAACGAATTAATAGAGGCCCCAGTCAATAATTAAAGCTTCGGTTTTGGTGAATCATAAACCGGAAATGAATAATTTATTGTTCTGAAGATCGATCACTCATTCTGATTTTACTTGGGAGATAGTAATGCGTCCTAGCGGTAGGAAACTAGATGAAATGCGGTCAGTAAGTTTTACAAAGGATTATTTGCCCTATGCAGAGGGTTCCGTCTTAGTGGAATTTGACAGTACCCGTATTTTGGCTACTGCAAGTATAGAATCCAGAGTGCCTCATTTCCTAAAGGGCAAAGGTGAGGGATGGGTTACAGCAGAATATGGAATGCTCCCCCGCGCAACCCATACTAGAAATCAACGTGAAGCAGGTAGGGGCAAACAAAGTGGCAGAACCCTTGAGATACAACGCCTAATCGGGCGCAGTTTACGAGCAGTAGTTGATCGAAAAGCACTTGGTGAAAGAACGATCACTATAGATTGCGATGTGCTACAGGCTGATGGTGGTACACGAACTGCTTCTATTACCGGAGGTTATATTGCGCTAGCCCTTTCCATCAAAAAATTATTAAAAGATGGACGCATTAATAGTAATCCATTACATGGAAGCGTGGCGGCTATTTCTGTGGGTATATATAAAGGCAAAGCAGTTCTCGATCTCGACTACGATGAAGACTCTGAAGCTGAAACCGATATGAACATTGTGATGAATGAAGCTGGGGGGTTTATTGAAGTTCAGGGCACTGCAGAAGGACATGCATATCAAAGAGGGGAACTTGATGAACTATTAGATCTTGCGGCCATAGGCATTACTAACCTTATAAAAAAACAGGCTTCGGTGCTTCATCAATGAATGTATCTTCAAATCACTGGGTACTTGCAAGTGACAATCCTGGCAAGCTTGAGGAATTTAGAACCTTGTTGACACCAATAGGCCTAAAAATAAGTCCACAGGGTGTTTTAAATGTGGATCCTGTGGAAGAAACCGGCTCTACTTTTTTAGAAAATGCGTTATTAAAAGCTAGAAATGCCTCATTGCAGACAGGACAGCCAACAATTGCCGATGACTCTGGATTGGTTGTGGACGCCTTATGTGGGCAACCCGGTATTCGTTCATCTCGCTTTGCAGGGAGCCGAGCAAGCGATGCAAGTAATGTTAAAAAGTTACTCCATCTGCTAAAAGACATCCCTCCAGCAGAGCGCAAAGCACACTTTTACTGTGTTGTAGTAGCGATGAAAGAAGCAGGTGATCCTGCACCGCTAATAGCCACAGGGAGTTGGTATGGCTCCATTTCAATGGAGCCAAGAGGTGACTCAGGATTTGGCTATGACCCCGTATTCCTAGACCTAAACCTAAACTCCACAGCAGCACAAATGGCGCCAGAGGCAAAAAACCGTCTAAGCCACAGAGGCCAAGCATTGGTTAAACTTCAGCAAATAATGATGTCAAATTCTGACTAGTAGACTGCAAACTACGTGTGTTTTTAATTAATTATTTATTCACAAGAAAAAATTACAGCCATTTAATTAAGCATGTTATGAGCAAATCTTCTGAAAAAGCCTCTGATTGATATTTTAAATAACTGATTTATATGAATATTTTAATTATGATGATTTTTTGTACAATTTAAAACAAATACTGATGATAGCTTAAATTACGGCAACTTTTAGCAAGTCTTCCACAGAGTTATACACAGTATTTGTGGAAAAAATCTTAAAACTACCCAACTATCTTTCTTAACCATCCAATTAATAAAAAATTGCTGTAGTGACAGGTGTTTTTCTTGTTTTGAGCCTGCCAGAGCAGTATGCTCATGCGCCCGTACACTGAAGATCAGATATGAAATCAGAAATACACCCGGATTATGCTGAAATCAAAGTAGCATGTAGTTGTGGTAGTGAATTCACTACCCGTTCCACACTTGGACGAGACCTTCAAGTTGAAGTTTGCTCAGCGTGTCACCCCTTCTATACGGGAAAACAAAAAATAGTTGATAGCGGTGGGCGTGTTGACAAATTTAGACGCCGGTATGGCAAAACTTCCGACTCAAAACAGTAAAACTAAACACAGTTTAACCGTTGAATTTAGTTCTACTGGGACCTTAGCTCGTCAGGGCCTGCTATAATAAGACGCTTGGATGTCTGCTAACTCTTAGCAGACCTGCAAGAATAAACACATTACTGGGAGTTCTGGTTTAATTTTTAAACTGGCGCTAATCTTTTAGAGCCTTAACGGGAGTTGATTTTGACGCATGAGCGATAAGTCTTTCAGCCTAATCAACCATAAATCTGGTGAGCAACTTGGCCTAGAAACTAGCGATGCGGTCTTAGGGCCAAGCGTTGTAGATATAACCAAGTTGTACAGCGAGCAAGGTGTATTTACCTATGATCCAGGGTTTGGCGCAACAGCCTGTTGTTCCAGCACCATCACTTACATTGATGGTGAACAAGGCGTGCTCATGTACCGAGGCTACCCGATCGAGCAATTAGCAGAAAAATCCAGTTATACCGAAGTATGCTACTTATTGATGTATGGAGAACTACCCTCTAAGCAAGAATTGGAGACATTTGATCAATCTATCCGTAACCACACGATGCTAAATGAATCGTTTCTGAGATTTTTTAATGGATTTGACCATGATGCTCACCCAATGGCTATGGTCTCTGGCATCGTTGCCTGTATGTCTGCGTTTTATCATGACACCACAGATATACAAGAATCAGCCCATAGGGATGTATTTGCTCATAGAATTATTGCGAAAATTCCAACTATCGCAGCTGCTGCGTATAAACATTCCCTAAAGCAACCTTTTGTTTATCCGCAAAACCAGTTGGGCTACTGCAGTAATCTACTTCACATGTTTTTTTCTGTACCAACAGAATCCTATGAAGTTGATCCAATTGCAGCCGAAGCCTTGGATCTTTTATTTATTTTGCATGCAGACCATGAACAGAATTGCAGCACATCTACAGTTAGGTTGGCTGGAAGCTCAGGCACCAATCCCTATTCAGCCATTTCAGCTGGTATTTCAGCACTTTGGGGCCCAGCACATGGAGGCGCAAATGAGGCTGTCATCAACATGCTGGAAGAAGTTGGTGATCCTAAAAATATTTCTAAATATGTTGCAAAGGCAAAAGATAGAGAAGACCCATTTCGTCTAATGGGGTTTGGGCATCGCGTCTACAAAAACCATGACCCTAGGGCAACAATTATTAGAGAGATGTGCCATCGTGTGCTAGAAAAATTAGGCCAAGAAAAAGATACACCATTGTTTGAGCTAGCGTTGGAACTTGAACAAATAGCGCTAAAAGATTCTTATTTCATTGAGAAAAACCTTTACCCAAACGTTGATTTCTATTCAGGAATCATCTACCAAGCTTTAGGGGTTCCAAAATCCATGTTTACTGTGATGTTTGCCATTGCAAGAACAGTTGGCTGGGTAGCTCAATGGCGAGAAATGGTCAGGGATCCAGAGTCGCGAATAGGCCGACCACGACAACGATATATAGGCCCGGGGCAAAGAGATTATCTACCCATTGCTGATCGTTAGCCTGCTAAATCAGATTAGGCCAAGTATTTTACCCAAAGATGCTCGGGGCATGGGTCGACCGTCAATTGGGCTTATAGGTGCCTGCCTTAAACCTTTTTCCGGAAAAACTAATCCATCTATTTGTTCATCTTTATACGTAAACCTAAAACCCGGTATCAAAGAATTACAGCGTTTAGCGTAACGGTAACGTCGGTGACAATTTCGATAGCTTATTTGACAGTCATCCAGTTTTATTGCCACTTCTTCTGGCGCATCAGTAAATAAGTGAATTTCTATACTTGAATTTGCTGTGATAGCTCCTGTTAATACAGCTCCCACCAGCCTTGGTTCAAACTCATCGAGTAATTTCATCGCATAGGCGGCTATAGATCTCAACTCAACTAACTGCTTCTTATATTCTTTAGGACCAAATAGCGCATTCCACTCTATTACACGTTCTTCAATCTCTATATTGGCCGGCAAAGCACCCACATCTCTGACGCCAAAACGCGATGCTGCTTTGCGTTTAGCCAGACCATAATCCTGTATACCATGTTCGCTAATTAGACGTGCAGCCTCATTTGCTAGCCTCTCCCGTAGTTCATTGATGCCATACCCACGCCTTGGCATATCAGCATTCCTTCTAAATATAGATTATTTGACTCTGATTTTTTCTAAAAGATAGATCCCGGCAAATTTCGTTTGTCATTTGAGGACTCGGAATAGTCTCTATCACTCTGAAAATCAACGAAGTCAGATTGTGTTGATTCAGACTGAGGTGCGAAGTCGATCCTAAATTTTTCAAAAATACTATCCTCTCCAGCATCGGCAATAAGCCCTGTTTCTGGGTTAATACGCACATCAATAATTCCTGGCGGCCGCGGAAGAACATTTGAAGGCGCCCCATCCAAAGCCTCTCGCATGTAATCAATCCACATTGGGAGTGCGGTAGATGCGCCTGTTTCACGTGTTCCAAGAGAACGAACTTGGTCAAAACCAATCCATGCCGCAGTGACAAGGTCGCCGTTATATCCTGCAAACCATACGTCACTCGAATCGTTAGTGGTTCCAGTTTTTCCACTTAGATCATCCCGACCTAACTCACGATAAGCTCGTCTTCCTGTTCCACGGCGAACGTTATCCTGCATCATATCGTTGATGAGATAAGCATTCTGAGCTGAGATGGTTCTTTTCGCATAATGATTACGATAGTAAAGTTCTGTTGATCCATTGATTAATTCCGTATCTAACTTTTCCTCCTGAATACAATCTGAACAAACAAGTGTAGGTTCAGCTCGATAGATAACTTGTCCTTCATCATCTTCTATTGTTTCAATCATGTAAGGACGGACGTTATAACCACCATTAGCAAATACTGCATAGCCTTGTGCTACATCTAAAGGCGAAACGCTACCGGAGCCTAAAGCTAGGGTATTATTTCTTGGCAATGCTTTTTCACCAAAACCAAAACGTTCTAGATGCTGTATGGTCTGAGAAACGCCCGATGTTAGAGTTGGGCTTCTGAGAACTCTAATTGAAACCAAATTTAAAGATTTAATGAGCGCCTCTCTAAGTCTTGTTGGACCATTGATTTCACCAGAATAATTTTCGGGCCTCCAAAACGTTTCAAGCTCTGAGCTTTGCTCTACGATTGGAGCATCATTAATAATACTTGCAGCGGTAAAGCCTCGTTCAAGAGCTGCAGAATAAATAAATGGTTTAAAAGAAGATCCAGGCTGGCGACCTGCATCCATAGCACGATTGAAATTGCCATTCCTTTGTTCATCATAAAAATTAAATCCCCCCGAGAGGGCAGTAATTGCGCCATCCTGAGGATCTATGGAAATAAGGGCTCCTTGAATATCTGGTACCTGCGTTAGTGTCAGTTCACCAGACTGTGAGCGCTCAAACTGAACAACATCCCCTGCCTTTAATACATCAGCTACGGTATTTGGAAAGGCGCCTTTACGATTTGAATTAATATAAGGAGCTGCCCACCTAACAGCTTTGATATCTACAGGAATGGTTCCCTGATCCGTAAAGTATACTTTTGCCTGAAAGACTGGAAAAAGCCCCTCCAACTCATCATTACTTATCTGTAAACCATCATCAAGACTCATATCGAGATGTTCTGCTGCTGAAATCTCAGCCAATTGCTCCTGGACACTTAATATTTCATCAACACTAACCACCAGGCCTGGAAAAACCCCAGGAGCAGATGGAAAATCCTTAGTTTTTTCCAAAAGTAGTTCATTCCAATCCGACTCCAACCAGTTTTCATTGAAAAGTGGGCCTCGGTAACCGTGTCTTTTGTCGTAACTTATCAAAGCCTTTCGGAGCGCAAAATCTGCTGCATTTTGTAAGCGTGAGTCAATGGTTGTTTTAATCTTTAGACCTGAATTTGTAGCTGCTTCCTCTCCAAACCTTCTTATGGCTTCTCTGTAGGCCCTAGCTGCAACATAGGGTGCATCTAGCTCTTGAGCGCGACCATACAAACGGCTTTCTATTGGAGTATTTAAGGCCTCTTCATATTCGATAGTAGTTATAAACCCAAGCTCTAGCATGCGGCTTAGTACGTAACCACGACGTTGTGCAGCAACATCAGCGCTACGAACCGGGTTATAAAGTGAAGGGGCTGCGGGTATACCAGCAAGAATAGCTGCTTCTGAAACATTTATCTCGCTAAGATTTTTCCCAAAGTAGGACTGTGCTGCTGCTGCTACACCATAGGAATTTTGGCCTAAGAATGTAGTGTTTAGGTAGATCTCTAGAATTTCCTGTTTACTGAACTCTCTTTCCATCCTCAGGGCTAACACCCACTCCTTAAATTTGCGTACTAGAGTTCTATCACGTGTAAGGTGTCTTTGACGCGCTATCTGTTGTGTAATTGTGCTGCCACCTTGTCTACTTTTTCCAGCTGTTAGGACAAAATACGTCATAGCCCTAATAACACCCTGGTAATCAATTCCAGGGTGCTCAAAAAACCTATCGTCTTCAGCCGCAAGTACAGCTTGCACCATCAATTGAGGCATATCCTCATATCTAAGAGGAGAGCGTTTTGTTCCAAACTGAGAAATCAAGCGGCCATCACGACTGTATACAGACAGAGGGGTTTGTGGCCGCACATCCCTCAATTCTTCAGCCTGAGGGAGACCAGGTGCCACATAATAATAGCCCCCTGAGACCAAGGCGCCAACGCAAAGAAACGCAATGACCGTGAAGGTCCCTAAAACTAAAAATATTCTGCTGTAAGTACCCATCGATAAAAGAATATTGTACTGCTGTATCATCCTATTCTAATTAGACTAAAAGTAGCAAATTCTAATACAAGACTAATCTTAAACATTTTGTAAACTAGACTACTAGTTTTAAGCCAATTGTGTATGGCATTTTTATGATCAATTCTCGCAACGTATTTTTAATTGGGCCAATGGGTTCTGGAAAGACTGCCGTTGGCCGACAGCTATCACGAGAGCTGAACATGGAATTTCTTGATATAGACGAAGAAATACAGAAAAGAACTGGTGTCGACATTAGATTCATCTTTGAAAAAGAAGGGGAAAATCGATTTAGAGAACGCGAGAAAGCACTTATTATTGAGCTAACGCAACTAAATAACATCGTACTAGCCACCGGAGGTGGATCAATATTAGATACTCAAAATCGTGAACATCTAAGTGCTCATGGCATAGTTGTTTACCTAAAAACTAGTGTCAAACAACAACTTTATCGTACTCGCAATACTAACTCGCGCCCTCTTCTGATGAACGACAACCCAGAAAATGTTTTGGCGAAACTAATGAAAACACGTGGTCCTTTGTATGAAAAAATTGCAAATATTTCTGTTAATACTGGAGGAAAGAAAGTGAAAACTGTTGTTGGACATATTAAAACTAGTCTACAAGAAAAAAATTTAATCTAATTGAAAAAATTATTGGCTCCTGCCAATCTACCCAAGATGGATACAATTCGAGTTTCATTAGGCGACAGAAGCTACCCTATATATATCGGGTCCAAAATCATGCAGGACCAAGATTTGGTTCAAAATGCAATAACTGCTAAACAAGTACTAATAGTTACAAATAACGTTGTTGCCCCTCTTTATTTACGCCAGCTAGAAACGACGCTGTCTGCAAAACAACAACATAGCCTAATACTCCCAGATGGCGAATCTGAAAAAACCCTTCCTACACTATCAAGAGTTCTGGATGTATTAGTTCAGAAAAAATTTCACCGCGATGCTTGCCTTATCGCGTTAGGTGGTGGGGTGATTGGCGATATTACTGGATTCGCCGCAGCGTGCTACCAACGAGGCGTGGAATTTGTGCAGATACCCACCACTTTACTTGCACAAGTAGATTCCTCAGTAGGGGGAAAAACAGGAGTCAATCATCCAGAAGCAAAGAATATGATAGGTGCATTTCATCAGCCTAATTGTGTGCTAGCTGACACTGATTCAATACGTACTTTACCAAAACGACAATTCTATTCAGGTCTTGCCGAAGTAATTAAACATGGCTTAATTTTAGACAGGGAGTTTTTTGATTGGCTAGAGGATAATCTAATCAATGTGCTCACACAGGATATGAATGCTTTAACTTATATAGTACGAAAAAGTTGCGAGATAAAAGCAGATATTGTTGCAAAGGATGAACTTGAGCAAGGCGCACGAGCCTTGCTTAACCTTGGGCACACTTTCGGTCATGCGCTAGAGTCACTTAAGGGTTATGGAGAATGGCTGCATGGAGAAGCAGTTGCCATAGGCATTAACTTAGCTGCTGAGACTTCAAGAGAGCTTGGAATGCTTGATGCGGAGGATTGCAAAAAAATACGTTCATTGCTAACGCAAGCCAATCTTCCAATAGTTGACCCCAACATTGACAGCAATGAGCTCTTTAAACTCATGAAGTTAGACAAAAAAAATAGCTCTAGCGGACTTCGAATGGTACTACTTAAAAATTTAGGTAAAGGTGTTGTGATAACAAATCCAAATGAAAAAATAATAAAAAAAGTTCTCCAAGCACAATCGAAAAGTTGATTTGAGTCCTAAGTGTCTAATTTAGCCAAGTATGCTGCTAACCCAAATAAATCTCGTGGTCGTACACACTTAGAAGAAAATTCTAGCTACCGTACAGAGTTTCAACGTGATCGTGATCGTATCATTCATTCAACGGCATTTCGAAGGCTAGTCTACAAAACTCAAGTATTTGTCAATCACGAAGGAGACTTATATCGGACTCGTTTAACTCACTCACTAGAAGTGGCACAGATAGCAAGAACCGTTGCTAGAGCTATGAATCTCAATGAAGATTTGGTTGAGGCAATAAGTCTTGCACACGATCTCGGGCACACTCCTTTTGGGCATGCAGGACAAGATGCTCTAAACAATTGCATGAAGAAATACGGGGGATTTGAACATAATCTTCAGTCGCTGCGCGTTGTAGACAAACTAGAAAATAGATATCCAAATTTCACCGGCCTAAATTTGACATTTGAAACTCGAGAAGGAATTTTAAAACATTGCTCAACAACTAATGCACGTAAACTTGGAGATATTGGAGAACGTTTTTTAACAAGAAATCAGCCAAGCCTAGAAGCTCAGATTGCAAATATTGCTGATCAAATTGCCTATAACAATCATGATATTGATGATGGTTTAAGATCGGGTTTAATTACCGTTGAGGATTTAAGTGAGGTAGGGGTTTTTTCTGATCAGATTAAAAAAACTAAAGTAAAATATCCTAGTCTGTCAAAACACCAATGCGCGCATGGCGTTGTTAGAAAAATGATTGATGAGTTAGTAACAGACTTAATAGAAACAAGCACAGCCAATATTAAAAAGCATCAACCAAACAATATTTCTGATGTAAGAAATTGCGAAGTAGCGCTAATTTGTTCTAGTGAAAATTTTTTGAATTTGCAAAGAGAGCTTAAAGTTTTTCTTAGAGAAAACCTTTATCGGCACCCAAAAGTCAAAAAAATGACTTGCCAAGCACACGAAATAATATCTGTTCTCTTCAATCACTTTTTAGATGACTACAACAAGATGCCAAGAGAACATGCTCTACGGGCTATCTATGCCGATAAAAATTATGGCTTGATTGGTTCAGCAAGAATCATTGCGGATTACATAGCTGGCATGACAGACCGATTTGCTTTGCAAAGCCATACAAATTTAACACAATGAAAATATTTTCAGTCACTTTAATAACCACTCCTTCATTACAGACTCTGCTAGAATGATGTTGTGACTTTAGATAGTTCTTCATCTTTTGACATTCCTTCGGGCCAGCGTCTTATTGTTGCTTTAGATGTACCAAGCACTGACGAGGCAAAATCACTGGTAAAACAGCTTGGAGAGGCCGTAGAGTTTTATAAAATTGGCTTAGAACTTGCTGGAACCAAGGGTTATTTTGATCTTCATGAATGGCTAGTTCTTCAGGGGAAACGGGTTTTTGCTGACTTAAAACTTTATGACGTTCCTGCTACTGTTTCTGCTGCAGTAAGACAACTCAGCAATACAGGCGCTTCATTTCTTACCGTACACGGTGATAAGTCTATTATGGAAGCTGCCGCTTCAGAAAAGGGCGACCTTCAGATACTTGCTGTCACCGTCCTAACAAGTATGGATAACCAAGATCTAAAACAAATGGGTATTTCACTAGATGTCAGGGACTTAGTAATTGAACGCGCGAAACTAGCGGTCGCAACTGGTTGTGACGGCGTAATAGCATCTGGTCTAGAAGCGGCTTCTCTGCGCAAAAAAATTGGAATAAAACCCTTGATAGTAACGCCAGGGATTCGGCCTGCTGACTCAGCAAAAGCAGATGATCAAAAACGTATTGTGACGCCCAAAGATGCATTTAAGGCAGGCGCGAACTTTATAGTTGTTGGAAGACCTATACGTAACGCCCCTGACCCAAGACTAATGGCAGAAATCATTCAAACTGAAATCGCCAAATCTCTTTATTAGCAGAATCCTAAGTATGGCTCTCAGAGCTACATTAATTTAAATCCGCTGCATACTGTTTTAGTAAGTCTAGTGATACCACCTCAAGTGCACGAATATGGGTCCCTCTTAGCATGACTCTAGGTGCCATACCGTGTTGCTGTGCCTCAAGCCAACGACTTGCGCAAAGACACCAACGATCGCCCATTTTTAGACCTGGAAACCCAAACTCAGGAACGGGTGTTGTCAGATCATTTCCTCTAAATCTAGAAAATTCTAAAAATTCTTTCGTAACTTCAACACAAACTGTGTGTGAACCAAAATCATCATTACTTGTGTTACAGCAACCATCTCTGAAAAATCCAGTCAATGGATTATCACTACAATTTTCTAGTTTTTCTCCCAAAACATTGACAGATTTATCCATTACTCTCGCAAGACCCTTCTAAGTACTTTACCGACATTATTTTTTGGCAAATTTTCACAAAAAACTATCTCTTTAGGTCTTTTATACCCAGTAAGATTATTGCAACAATATTCCATTAACTGTTCTTTTGTAATTTCTGCATGTTTTTTAGTTATAAATAATTTTACAGCTTCACCAGTCCGATCATCAGGGATTCCGACAGCTGCTGCCTCAAGCACACCTGGATGTGAAGCCATAACCTCCTCTATTTCACTTGGATATACGTTAAACCCTGATACTAAAATAAGATCTTTTTTTCGATCCTCAATGTATAAATATCCATGCTTATCTATTCGACCAACGTCTCCAGTTTTTAGCCATCCATCTTCAGATAAAACACGAACCGTTTCTACTGGGTTCTTCCAATATTCTTTCATTACTTGAGGACCGCGAATACAAATTTCTCCCACTTCATCTAAAGACATACACCCTCCATCTTCACCACATATAACTACTTCCGTAGACGGTAATGGTAACCCTACGGAGCCGTTAAACTCTTTACAATTTAATAAGGTAGCACTAACAATAGGCGAAGCCTCTGTGAGGCCATATCCTTGAGCTAGCGGTCGACCAGTTATTTCATGCCATTCATTAGATACACTGCGTTGAACTGCCGATCCTCCTCCCATCGAAACTTTATGTCTGCTGAAATCAATTTTTGAGAATCCCGGACAATTTAAAAGAGCAACAAACAAGGTATTAACGCCTGTAATAAATGTAAATGGCCAGCGTTTTAAATCCTTGAGAAGACTTTCTAAGTTTCGAGGGTTAGTAACCAAAACATTGTGAGCACCTAGATTAAAAAAACACAGTAAATTAGCAGTTAGAGAAAACACGTGATACAACGGTAGAGGTGTAACCACCACATCATCCTGTCCATCTAAAGAAGCACTCACCCAAGCACTGGCTTGAAGCACGTTACTGATCATATTTCTATGGGTAAGAACCGCTCCTTTTGGAGCACCAGTGGTTCCTCCAGTGTACTGAAGAAATGCCGTATCTTCTGGATTAATTTCAACATTTTTATAGTCAGCCTTGTTTCCATTATCAAGTGCGGCCAAATAGCGAATTGCTTTTTTTATTTTCCAATTAGGCACTAACCTTTTGAAATATTTAACATACAAGTTTGTTATAGTTCGCTTCAAAGGAGAAAAATGATCACCAGCCTCCGTAACCACAACCATTTCTAAGTCTACTTTTTTCCATATAGCAGCCACAACAGATGCAAAATTCTCTAAAACAACAATCATTTTGGCACCGCTATCACTAAGCTGGTGCTCTAATTCTCTTTCTGTGTATAGTGGATTCACATTTACCACGACCATCCCTGCTCTCAAAATGCCGAATGTTACGACAGGATATTGCAATAAATTTGGCAACATTACTGCTACCCGATCTCCCGGCTTCAGTGTAGTGTCAGATTGAAGAAATGCTGCAAAATCCCGACTTAACTTTTCAATTTTTTCAAAGTGCAATACAACACCAGAATTAGAAAAAGCCGGACGACTTGAATGTTTTTTTGCACTATCTACAAGCAACTCACTTAAAGACTGATATATATCAGGGTTAATTTCTGCAGGGACATCCTCTGGATAAGAGTCTAACCATGGATAACGTTCATCCACAGCGACTAACCGAAGAAATAGAATTAGAAAGCGATTCTTGTATCATTACAATTTCTACGAAACTAGAGTAGCCCCTCAAGAACCATCCAAACGTTGTCCATCATAATCTCATTGCCCTTTTCATTAGGATGAATGCCATCAGCCTGCATAAGGCCTGGATTAAGCGCAACCCCTTGCATCAGAAACTCTACCAAAGGCACATTAAACTCTGTAGAAAGTTGGGGATATATAGCAGCAAAATTACTCGTGTATACACTGCCATAATTGGGCGGGATCTGTATGCCTAAAATTATTGGTAAAGCCCCCACTGCTTGAACTAACCGAATCATCTCTCGTAAATTTTCGCGCAATTGCTGCACTGGCTGACCTCGTAGACCATCGTTACCACCTAACTCAATAATAACCATTACAGGACTGTGTGCCTCTAATAGCCTTGGCAAACGGGCCAAACCCCCAGAACTTGTGTCACCTGGAACACTAGCGTTTATTAATTCATATCCGTAATCTTCCGCATTTAGTCGATCCTGTAGAATTTGGACCCAGGATGATTCATTTTGTAGTCCATAACCGCTACTTAGAGAATCACCAACAACAATTATTGTTCCCTCTGCGGAGGTAATCCGAGGCACACAGACAAACATAAGGCCCGCTGTAAAAACGGAAGTTACCAAAACATAAGCGTGACTTTTAAAACGAAAAAACATGACGAAACCTAAATCAATACTTACTGCACAGGACCTTACCAAAAAGGTTACTAGCCCAGAGGGTGAACTGACTATCCTAAATAACGCGTCGCTCTCAGTAAATCAAGGGGATACTGCTGCAATAGTCGGCCCATCAGGCGCTGGTAAGTCCACATTACTAGCCCTTTTAGCAGGTCTTGATGAGCCAACATCAGGTAAGGTTTGGCTGGAGGGTGAAGAACTCACTAAATTAGATGAGGATGGAAGATCACTGCTTAGGAACCGTAAAGTGGGATTTGTCTTTCAGTCATTTCATTTGCTGGCATCATTAACAGCCCTTGAAAATGTAGTTTTACCTCTAGAGTTAACCAACACCAAAAAAAGCATGAAATTAGCTAGTGAAGCACTCAATCAAGTAGGCCTGAAATCACGAATGCACCACTATCCTCGCCAACTATCTGGCGGCGAAAAACAGCGAGTTGCTATAGCTAGAGCTTTTGTTACTACCCCATCCTTGTTATTCGCAGACGAGCCAACTGGAAACCTAGATAACAAAACAGGGGAGCTAATTTTAAATCTTCTATTTGAGTTAAATGAAGCCGCTAATACTACTCTTGTACTGGTAACACACGATCTGGATGCTGCTAATCAGTGTAATCGAATACTTGAAATGTCTGCTGGGAACATAACTAATACTGAGATAAAAAAATAAAAATGATGAGGGTGCGTTTCTAAGTTTTTTAAACCACTCTTCTGAGATTTCCACCATTCATATAGTCTGCAATATTCTCCGCCATCTGAACCAATGCGCGTTGGCGAGACTCTTTTGCTGCCCACGCTACATGAGGCGTTATGATGAGATTTGGGATATCCGTACTTAACAACGGCTCTTCATCTTCAGGTGGCTCTGTTGGAAGCACATCTATACCTGCTCCGGCTATAATTCCTTGGTTTAAGGCATCTGCTAAGGCTTGGCTATCAACAAGTGCGCCACGTGCTGTATTAATCAATAGTGCGTCTGATTTCATCAAGCTTAATTCCTCTTTTCCAATCAAGTTACAAGTTTTTGATGTAAGCGGACAATGCAGACTAATAACATCGGCTTCCTTAAGTACACTCTGAAATGGCATTCTTTGCTTCTGAACAGTATCCAATTCAGTACCTATTCGTTCCGAAATCAAGATATCCATGCCAAAGCATTGTCCTGCCTTGGCAACAGCCCTACCTAAATTTCCATAGCCCACAATTCCAAGTTTCTTATTATTTAATTCTCGCAATGGGAACTCTTCCAATGCTTTAGTTTCCATCAGCTGCCAAGATTTTCTAGAAATAGGCCTAGGGCAAAACTCTATGCAACGTGTTAAATCAAGCATAAGTGCCATAACATGTTGTACGACACTAGCCGTACAGTAATCACGTATATTTGAAACGCCTATCCCACGATTTTTAGCGGCTTTCAAATCTACGTTATCTGTACCAGTAGCAGCTAACACAATCAATTCCAGATTTTTACATGCCTTTATAGTGGAACTATCTAGCACCAGTTTATTTAACATAGCCACCTGCTTGTCATGCAGCCGTTTCTTTAGATTAGTATCATTCGAGTGACGGTGATAAGTAACATTTAAAAGGGAGTCTATGGGTGTTGTATCTACACAAGAACCCAGAGAAGCGAAGTCTAGAAATGCAGCATTCATTATATTAGGCATAGCAAACAAGCTTACACTATTAGGTCATCACTAAATCATATTGAAGGATCTGATAAAATGGATAAACCATTCTGGGAATCCAAATCCTTATCACAAATGAATTCTGAAGAATGGGAATCACTCTGTGATCAGTGTGGCCGCTGCTGCCTACATAAACTTGAAGATGAAGAGACTCACCAAGTTTACTACACAGATGTTGCCTGCCACCTACTGAATGTAACAGAGTGTCGCTGTACTGATTATGCTGCTCGAAAAAAAATTGTACCTGACTGCGTTGTTCTAACACCTGATAATCTTGAAGATTTGAAGTGGATGCCTTCTTCATGTGCATATCGACGAATTTCGGAGGGGCGAGGCCTTGCTACATGGCACCCATTAGTATCAGGAGACCCTAAAAGTGTTGTACGTGCAGGAATATCTGTAAGTGGACGCTGTGTCTCAGAGCACGATGTTAAAGACGATGAAATACAGGAGAGAGTTATTCACTGGTTACGCCCGACTATGACTAAAAAATAAAAAGGAAACTATTGCTAACTAGTATTTTGCATGCCATGTGCTATACCGTTGATACTGACCATTAAGGCCTTAAGCGTGTAATCATCTTTAGAACCTTCATCTCGCCAACGTTTAAGGAGGTCTACCTGTATGAGGCTCATAGGGTCAACATAAGGATTGCGAAGCCTTATAGCTCTTCTCAATGTATCATCTTTTTCTAAAAGAAGTTCCTGATTCGTTATATCAAGAATCAAATCAACACTACGATCATGCTCGGCACGTATAAGCGGGAAAAATTTTTCATGTAGTGGCCCGGAAAGCTTTGAATACCTATCAGCTATTGCTATATCAACCTTACCCAATACAACTTCAGCATCGGTTATAAGCACTTTAAAGAAAGGCCATTCAGCTAGCATGTTTTTAAGTTCTTCGATACCAAAAACATCTTTAGCTTGCTGTAGTCCGGTTCCTAAGCCAAACCAACCAGGTAAAATCAATCTGCACTGTGTCCAAGAAAACGCCCATGTAATGGCTCGCAATTCTAAAATTTCATTATTGTTTTTACGAAAATCAGGCTGTGGGCCAATACCAAGTTTCTCTATAACATCAATAGGCGTCGCTCTACGGAAGTAGTTAGAAAAGTCCTCATGATCGTAGACCATTTGTTTGTAAGCTTCGCCACTTGCTTCTACAATTTCTTCCATAATTTTTTGCCATTTTTGAGCAGGTTTTGGGGGACTTTTAGCTTTTGCTGTAATAGAAAGCACTGAAGTCACTGTTCGCTCTAGCGAACGCATAGCAATAGCTCGCAATCCGTATTTAGCATTAATTACATCCCCTTGTTCTGTCATACGAAGATATCCTGTGACCGCACCCGGGGGCGTCGCTAGAATAGCCTCATGCAATTTTCCTCCTCCGCGACTTACAGTACCGCCTCGACCATGAAATAAAGTTAGGCGTACATTAAACTTTTTGAGAGTTTCTGCTAATGACATTTGGGCGTTAAACAATGTCCAACGAGCGACTGCTAGCCCTCCATCTTTGTTACTGTCTGAATAACCAATCATCACCATCTGGTGGTTATCCCTATGTTTTAGGTGAGACCTATAAATTTCGTCATTCAGTAGGCTTTCCATTATCTTAGAAGCATTTTTTAGATCTTCGACAGTTTCAAAAAGTGGAACAACATCTATAGGCACTGGCGAACCCTTTGATCCCAAACTCCCCCACTTTGCTAGCAACAAAACAGAAAGAACATCATCTGGACCATGTGTCATGCTGACAATATATGGGCCTATAGAGTTTTCACCATACTTTCGTCTACAGCGAGCAATAGCTTGAAATACAGAGAGTACTTTTCGGGCGCCTGAAGATAAATCACCTATAGGTGATTCTCTGCGCTCAAGGGCTTCTTGTAATCTCAGTGAACGTTCTTCAACACTACTTTGCAACCAGCTCTCTTCCCTCAACCCTTCGCATATAACTCCACGATGCACTAGTGCATTTTGACGTATATCCAAAGTGGCAATATGAAAACCAAAAGTTTCTACACGGCGACGGAGTCTTTTTACTGAAAACAAGCCAGCATTCTTTCCTTTGTTAGCTCGTAAACTGTTTTCTATGAGCTCTATATCTTGAATAAATTCATCAGATGATTCGTATGGAAAAGCCTTATCTTCGTAGGTTGCTTGAAGCCTAGCTGCAGCTAGCCTTATAAATACACGGTAGGGCATCTCACGATGTCTTGCTGGTATAGAACTAAAAGCTTCAGGGAAATGACTTGCGTACACTTTACTTCTGTCCTGCAACTTTTTATCAACCTCGACACGACTTTCACTTTGACTAAGCTGCTGAGTAAGGTTTAGGCACTCTTTGTAGTAAAGATTTAGTATTAACGCTCTTTGTCGTGACAATGTTTCACGGATGTTTTTTGCGGTTACGTTTGGATTTCCATCCATATCGCCGCCAACCCATGAGCCAAATTTAATGAGGTTAGGAAGACGAAACTGTAATTGATGCTCATCAAAAACTGATTTTAAGGCATCTTCAAGTGCTTCATATAAAGGTGGAATCATCCGATACAAAATATCGGTTAAAAAAAATAATGCGTGCTCGGCCTCATCCGCAACGCGCATGTATGCTTGGGGATACTCTTCTGTTTGCCAACCTGATGTCATCTCATGAAGAATTCTTCCTAAAAATGCCTCTTCTTCATGCGGGGTTAAATAGGGATCAAGCATTTCGACTAAATGCCTAGCAATATTTTGTTGCTTTCGAAGCAGTGTCCGACGACTAGCTTCTGTTGTATGTGGCGTAAAAACAGGTTCTACAGAAATTTCACCTAGTGCATTTTCTATATCTTCAGCCTCTAGGCCAGAGTCCTTTAATTCCTTCAAAGCATGTAAAAAGCCTAGAGGCTGATGTTTTTTTGAATCTCTTAGATAAGCTCTACGCCTCCTTATTCGGTGAACCTTCTCAGCCATGTTTACCATTTGAAAATAAGTAGAAAATGCCCTAATAAAATCCCTTGCAATTCTAGTCTCTAGGGCTGACAGTAGCTCCTCTAATCTGCTAAGTGCTTTAGGGTCACCTTCCCTATGTGCAATAGAAATTCGGCGTGCCTCTTCCACCAAATAGAATAGAGCCTCGCCACCTTGCTCCTTAACCAGTTCGCCTACTAATTCTCCAAGTCGACGAACATCAAGCTTTAGTGCCTTATCTTTTTCTGCAAAAAAGATTTCTGCGCGGCTAACGTTTTTTGATTTAGTAGTTGACATGAGAGATCTTGATTTGGATTGTACCTCAGCAAACTACCTATAACCTTTCGCCTGTAATTTAAAAAGTTTTGCATATTGGCCATTTAAGGAGAGCAGCTCTTCATGACTACCCTGTTCTATAATCTCACCCCCATCCATGACCACTATAAGTTCTGCTCTACGCACTGTTGAGAAACGATGCGAGATAAGTATGGCAATCTTATCGGATGTTAGAAGCTGGAAGTCGTCAAAGATGTTTGACTCTGTCTCAGCGTCCATAGAAGCTGTAGGCTCATCCAAGACTAGTATATCTGCGCCTGTTCTCATGAATGCTCTCGACAAAGCAATCCTCTGCCACTCTCCTCCTGAAAGTTCATGCCCGTTATTAAACCAACGCCCCAAAGATGTATGGTATCCCTCGGGTAACTGCTCTATAAATTTGGTAGCTTTTGCTTTAGATGCCGCCTCTTCCCATCGTTTATCATCCCAAAGAAATTCAACATCACCAGCTCCTATATTCTCACCTACTGGCAGTTGATACCGATTAAAATCCTGAAAAATAATACCTATTGATTTTCTGAGTTCAGCAAGATTCCATTGCATCAAGTCCAAACCTTGATATGAAATAGTTCCCCGGTCCGGCATATAAAGTCCTGCCATAAGCTTAATTAAAGTTGTCTTACCCGAACCATTTAGACCAACGATTGCAACACTCTGACCTGGCTTAATTGAGAGGCTAACATTATGAACGGCCGGCTGTACTGCTCCTGGGTAAGTAAAACTTACGTTATCAAAAACTATTCCCGCAGAGAGTTTGGGTCCTTTGCTAATAATCCCATAATCCTGGGGCGATTCCTGCTCAAGGTATTCATAAAGATTTGATAAATACAGGTTATCCTCATACATGCCGCCGATTGAAGTTAGCATGGAAGAAACGGATGATTGTCCCTGCTTGAACACAAGAAGATACATCGTCATTTCCCCCAAAGTGATTGTTCCTTGAATAGTTGATGAAATAATCCAAGCGTATGTGCCATAGAAGGCAATGTTTCCAAAAAGGCCGAGCAGAAACCCCCACCCATCTCGTCGGACAGCAAGCTTTCGATCCTCTTCATACAACAATCGAAAAATATTTTTGTAACGATCCATCAGTTCTCGCCCAAGAGAGAAGAGCTTGACCTCTTTTGCGTAATCCTCTCTGGCGAGCACCATTTCCAGGTACATTAGCTTACGCCTCTCGGGTGAGCGCCCCTTAAACACTCTAAATCGTTCACCTGAAAAAGCTGTTTCAGCAGCAAATGCCGGAATCCCAGCACCAATAAGTATCAGAACCGCCCAAGGAGAGAATTGCAACAAAAGGCCGCCATAGCTAGCTAGTGAAATACAATGCTGAGCAAGCCCAAAGGTTCGATTGACAAGACTGAGGGGTCGACTCGACGCTTCCTGCCGAGCCCTATTAAGTTTGTCATAAAATTCAGAATCCTCGAATTGAGCCAAATCCATCATCAAAGCCTTTTCTAGAATCAGGACATTGACACGCTGACTCAGTAACACTCGCAGAAGTGCCTGACAAAAGCTTATTCCGCGCTGAACCCCCGCTAAACCTATTACCAAAACACATTCCAGAATTACCCATGTAAAGACCATGGTATAGTCTGGCGAGTTACCCGCCTGTACTATATTTATCTCTCTTACTACACCGTCAACAATCAACTTACCGACGTAGGCGACTGCTGCTGGAAGTACACCAGCCATTATCGTAAGGAGAGCTAACGCTATAGTTAATCCTCTATGGGTAGACCAAACTAGATTAATGGCCCTACGGCTATAGCGAAAAACGCCTAAATAACTTTCAAGCGCTATGGTGTCTTTCGCGGGATATCTGAGCATTGAAGTCCTATTTGTGAGAAAAAAATAAGGTTTGGCTTGGATTATTTCTGTTTGTATTGGCGGTTGTTTTAAACCATGTTATTAATTGTCACACTAAACACACAACTAAAATACTAGTGCCCGATTTACCTAATAGCCACGGCATATTTGTACTTTTTCTAACCGTTTTCGCTCTTTATTTGTTCACGAGAGACCGGTTACCTCTTGAGGCTTCAGCGCTCACAATACTACTTTTATTAATTTTAGCTTTTCAGTTCTTCCCATTTGAGGTTAAAGGCGAGATTCTCTCTCCCACAATATTCTTAAGTGGATTTGGGCACGAAGCACTTATCACGATATGTGCTCTTATGATCTTAGGGAAGGGCATAGAGACTACCGGAGCACTTCAACCTCTAGCTATTTTATTGGCTAAAGCGTGGATGGCAAGGCCACTTTTAGCCAGTTTTACAACCTTAATTGTAAGCGCCATCTTGAGTGCCTTTTTAAACAATACTCCTATTGTGGTTATGTTGCTCCCATTACTGGTTGGTGTTGCCATCAAAAACAAGTTATCACCATCTTCCATTCTCATGCCAATAGGATTGGCTACGATTGTAGGTGGAATGGCTACCACTATTGGCACTTCTACCAATTTACTTGTTGTCTCTATCGCAGCTGCTGAAGGGGTTAGCGAATTTCAGATGTTTGACTTTGCTTATCCAGCTCTAATCGTTGGTAGCATTGGGATGCTATATCTATGGTTGATAGCGCCAAAGTTACTGCCTGAACGTAAGGCGCCATTATCGGATACGACACCGCGAGTCTTTGATGCAAGTCTTCATATCAACAGCGAAAGTACAGCCTGTGGTTTAACTTTCTCAGAGGTTCTAGCACTAACTGATAATGAAATGAAAGTAGATCGCATTGACAGGGGGAAAGATCTTTCAGTTACAAGGCTGCCATCAGTAACTATTCGTGAAGGTGATTGCCTGATCGTTAAAGATACACCTAAAAAACTCAAACTTTTTGAGAAACAACTTGGTGGAACACTAAACAGGGAGGTTGATGCAAGCTCTTCTGTTCAGGAAACGCAGCATCTAGCGGAAATAGTAGTAACACGAGATTCTATGCTGCACAGAGCTAGTCTGCTTGCAACGCGATTTGCTCAACGAACTGGACTCTTACCACTTGCCATACATCGTGCCCATGACCGAGAAGCCGGAGAAATTTCCGATGAAATTGGACCAACGTCGCTCCGATCTGGAGATGTTGTGCTTGTTCAAGGTACTGCTTCTCAACTTGAAAAACTAAAACGATCTGGAAATGCACTTGTTCTCGATGGGACAATGGAGCTTCCCTATACACACCGAGCACCACGAGCTATGGCAATCATGGCAATGGTGATTCTGACAGCTGCGTTAGGCCTCATACCTATTTCTATTGCTGCAGTTACAGGTATTGGCTTGATGCTAATGACACGTTGCATTAGATGGTCAGACGCCTCTGCTGCTCTTTCAACTCAAATCATAATGATTATAGTTTCAAGTCTTGCCCTTGGCGTAGCCATGACAAATACCGGTGGTGCTCTCTTCATTGCACAATTGATTGTTGCAGCCACTAAAAACTTACCAATACCGGCCATACTAAGCATTTTAATGTTGGTAATGGCAATACTAACCAATGTAGTTTCTAATAATGCGACTGCAGTGATCGGTGCGCCCATTGCTATACAGATTGCAGAACAATTAGAAACTTCAATAGAGCCCTTCATTCTGGCAGTTATTTTTGGAGCAAACATGAGTTTTGCAACAGCTTTTGGCTACAAAACTAACCTACTTCTGCTTTCAGCGGGTGGCTACAAAGCAACTGATTTTTTGCGAGCTGGGATACCTTTAATACTAATAATGTGGGCTGGTTTCTCATTAATTTTACCTCTGATCTACGATATCTAAAGGCAGACATATGACACTTAACCTTGACCACCAAGACTTCCTAAGGACATACTCGCACACATGGTGATCCCTATGAGCATATTTTCCTTGACAAAGAGCTGGTGGCGAAGCTTACCGGTGGAGAGGGTATAGCGGAAATAATCTAACCCATAGAGTTTAGTTTGATCACGCAGACCCATCTTCGTACCTCTGGAGATGGGTTTTTTATTATGTAAGGCTGGAGAAAAATATTGCAAGCGCCTTTTGATATAGCAGCAGACCTTGATACGCCGGTATCAGCGTACATGAAGCTAAAACAATTTCAGCCACGATTTCTACTTGAAAGTGTAGAAGGTGGTGAACGATTAGCAAGGTACTCTTTCTTGGGTTTTGGAAATAGCACGACTTTGGAGCTTTACCCTGATCGTATAGTGATTGATGGAAAAAAAAATAAGCGTCCAAATAATCATATAAAGTGGCTAAAAGTTTTACGAAGAACTCTTGATCGTAGCCCAGACCTTTACCCTAAAATAGAAGGGTTACCCTTTGACGGAGGACTTGTTGGAGCATTTGGTTATGACGTTGTTCGTTATTTCGAAAAAGTCCCGCCAAATCAAAAAGAACTGGATGGGTTGCCACAGGCATCATTATTAGCTCCCGCATCTTTGCTAGTATTTGATCATCTTACTAGACGTGTTGCATTGCTGCATTCCGGTTCTGAGCATGAGCGCAAAAAATTACGAATCAAGATTATCAATGCGCTTCGTCAAGGCATCGATAAAACACCAGAACTTTCATCTAAACAAAAAACTCCTAGATTTTCAGAAGCTTTTGCCAGTTTAGATAAAAAATCTTTCATGTCAGAAGTGGCCCGATGTAAAAGGCACATTACTGCTGGTGATATCTATCAAATCGTATTGTCAGTACGATTTTCAGGAAAAACAAATTTAGATCCTTTTCAATGCTACCGAGCGATGAGGCTGCTTAACCCCTCGCCCTACATGTTTTACTACGAACTAGGTCAATTGAAAGTAGCCGGATCTTCTCCTGAAGCTTTAGTTCAATTAAATGCCCGAAAAGCTTCGCTTCGACCAATCGCTGGTACACGTCCTAGAGGTGAAACCCCTGAACTTGATGCTGCTTTAGAGGCTGAATTACTAGCGGATCCTAAGGAAATTGCTGAACATGTAATGCTTGTCGACTTGGCAAGAAATGATCTTGGTAGGGTAGCAAAAGCGGGCACAGTAAAAGTCGACCCTTACCAAAAAATTGAGCGCTATAGTCACGTGATGCATATTGTGAGTGGAGTACATGGTTCTTTGGCAGATGAGCATGATGCTTTAGATCTTTTTGCCGCAGCTTTTCCAGCAGGGACACTAGTTGGTGCTCCTAAAGTACGGGCCATGGAATTAATTACTGAAATGGAGCCGGTTAGTCGCGGACTATACGGTGGGACAGTAGGCTATATCTCAAAAAATGGGAATATGGACCAAGCAATAACTATAAGAACAATGGTTTTTGACAAAGATGAATATAGTTTTCAAGCTGGTGCTGGGATAGTTGCTGATAGTAATCCCGAACATGAATATCAAGAGGTACTGGCAAAAAGTGCCATACTGCGTCGCGCTCTTGAGATTGCGGAGCAAGGTATATGAACGTTCGAATATTATTAATTGATAACTATGACTCCTTCACATACAACCTCGTACAGGCTTTTTTGATGTTAGAGGCTAATGTATTCGTCCACAGGAATGATGATATTGACGTTGATTCAGCTGTGAGAATAGGCCCAACTCATTTAGTAATTTCACCAGGACCTGGACGCCCATCAGATGCAGGCATATCCCTAAAAATGATTGAGCACTTTTCTGAAAAGATCTCAATACTTGGAGTTTGCTTGGGGCACCAATGTATTGTTGAAAGTTTTGGTGGAAAAATTGTGTCGGCACAAACTTTAATGCATGGAAAGACCTCTAAAATAAATCATGACGGCAAAAATATATATAAATCTCTATCTAACCCCCTTCAGGTCGGGCGCTATCATTCCCTTGCGGCACAAAGAGAAGATATACCAAAAAATCTTGTAGTGACTGCTAAGACAGAAGATGGTGAAATCATGGGCGTGCGCCATAAAACATTGCCAATCGAAGGTGTACAGTTTCACCCTGAAAGTGTGTTAACTCCTGATGGACAGCACGTGCTTAGTAACTTTCTCTTCCCGAACAAGCATGCTCAATAAACTTGGAGGACAAAAATGAACTCGCAAGGCACCAAACTACTTCAGAAGGTGTTAGAAAAAAATGATCTAACAGAGGAAGAGTCCTATTCAATTTTGGAGGACATGGCTTCTGGAGATTTACAACCCGCACTTTCAGGAGCTTTGCTTGTTGCTCTTCGCTCTAAAGGGGAAGTTGCTGCTGAAATACTTGGTTTTGCAAGGGCAATGCGTACCCTAGCAATTAATCCTTCCATACCAAGCGGAGAAAATTACGTAGATATAGTTGGAACAGGGGGAGATGGTTCAGGTAGTTTGAATCTATCTACAGGTAGCGCGTTGCTTGCTGCTGCTTGCGGAGTAAAGGTTTTAAAGCATGGAAACCGATCCGTATCTAGTCGTTCTGGTAGTGCAGATGTTTTAAAGGCCTTGGGCTTGCCAGTACCTATGAGTGAAAAGCAGGTAATAGACTGTTTGACTAAATTAGGATTCACATTTCTTTTCGCTCCCTCATACCATCCTGCCATGAAAAATATTGCGCCTGTCCGACAAGCTCTTGGGGTAAGAACTATGTTCAATATTCTTGGACCTTTAGCAAACCCTGCATGCCCTCCTTTTCATGTGATTGGCGCTTACGATGAAACTATGGCGGAATTGATGGCGAATACATTATCGGGTCTTGATACACAGAGAGGCTTTGTTGTTCATGGTGCTCCAGGATGGGATGAACCTACCCCAGCCGGACCCTTTCTCTGCTTTGATGTCCGTCCCGGCTCTGTTACAAAAACGATAAGAGATCCTGCAGACTATGGTTTAGCTCGATGCACAGCATCTGACTTAATGTGTGGAACTCCAGAAGAAAACGCAAAGCGTTTACATAATGCATTATGTAACAGAGATAGCACAGCCCATAGAGAGGCTCTAATTCTTGGTGCTGCTCTTGCTTTAGAAGTAACCGGAGCTGTTCCTGACCCAGAAAGTGGGGCTCAACTTGCTAAGGAAGTTCTTAATGATGGACATGGTGAAAAGTTTATCGAAAAACTAGTTTCTTTTAATGGTCGCTCAATGTAATGAAAAACAAAATTTCAGATAAATCTGAAAGGTGCTCTTTCCTAGATCGTATGACCAAATCTAGTAGGGCGCGTGTAAGAAAAGCCAAAGCTCTTGAATCAGAGGTTGCTCTCCTTAGACGTGCTAGCTTGCAACCTCTACCCCCACCTCTTGTATTAGGTGATTTCAACATAATTGCTGAATTGAAACGACGCTCACCTGCTATGGGCAATCTTATTGACACAACATTTGCTGATGAAAATCAGCTGAATGCTTATGTTGAAGGAGGAGCATCGGCCATCTCAATTTTAACTGAGCCTGAAGAATTTAAGGGATGCTTGACAGATCTTCGTGATGCATCAACTTTATTATTCAAATCCGGAATTCCAACTTTGCGCAAAGATTTTCTAACTGATTCATATCAAGTTTTGGAAGCTCGTGCAGCTGGAGCTAGTGGCATCCTTGTTATTGTCGCATCCCTGAGCAATTCAGAACTAAATACAATATTAAACTGTGCTAACGAAAATGGGCTTTTTATCCTCCTCGAATGTTTTGATGAACAAGATTTGGAACGCTTATCAACTATGTGCATCAACAGCAATTACAACGTCCCAATTCTATGTGGCATTAATTGCCGAGACCTTAAAACTTTACAAGTGGACTTCGAACGTTTTTGCCAACTTGCACCTCAATTACCACCAGAACTACCTGCAGTAGCCGAAAGTGGCATCAACTCGGAGGAAGACATAAAGGCAGTAGCAAAATTGGGCTATAGAACTGTTCTAATTGGGTCAGCACTGATGCAATCAAAAAATACTGAAGAAAAACTAACGTCTTTGAAAAAGGCTGGTCTCAAAGAGTTAGGGAGTACCGAATGTTTATAAAAATATGCGGACTCACTAAAGAAGAGGATTTTTTGACGGCAGTCAATGCTGGTGCCAACGCTGTAGGATTCGTTTTTGCAAAATCTCCAAGGAAAATATATCCCGAACAAGCATATTCACTCTGTAAAAACACTAGAGAAAACATAATTCGAGTAGCAGTAATGCATCACCCAAGTCCAGAGCAATGGCATGAGGTTAAATCTGTATTTGACCCTGACTGGCTACAAACAGACTGGGAGGACTTCAAATGGCTCGATCTAGGCAAATGTAAACCATTACCAGTATATCGTTCAGGCAGCGCCACAAAAATAAATAAATGGCCAGATCGATTTATTTTTGAGGGAAGACAGAGTGGTACTGCCGAGTTAGCAAACTGGGAAGAAGCTTCAGAAGTTGCAATGAACCATCGGCTGATCCTCGCAGGCGGTCTTAATAGTGAAAATGTAGCATCAGCAATACAAAAAGTTAGGCCTTGGGGTGTTGATGTATCCAGCGGTGTAGAAGCTGAACGTGGTACAAAAGATCCGGATAAGATTCGAGAGTTTATCGCTCAAGTTCGGGCGACGGAGCAAAAATGTCACAAGTAAATGATGATTTAAATGAGAAAGCGTTGTTAAAGGCTCTCCTTGATGGCGAACTACCGGATGCTGCTGGTAGGTTCGGGCCTTTTGGTGGGCAATATGTTCCTGAAACACTAATGCCCGCAATAGAAAGGCTAACCGAAGGTGTTTACTCATTACTACCAGCTGATAACTTTAAAAAGAAATTTACTGCTCAACTGAAAGATTGGGTTGGAAGACCAACTGCATTAACACATGCGCCAAGACTTTCGGAAGCCTGGGGTGCAGACGTTTGGTTTAAGCGAGAGGATTTGGCGCACACCGGAGCCCATAAAATTAATAATGCTATCGGACAAGCGTTGCTTGCTCAGGAACTCGGGGCGACAAGAATCGTAGCTGAAACAGGAGCTGGACAACATGGCGTAGCATCAGCAGCAGCTTGTGCAAGGGTTGGCCTACCCTGTGTGGTGTATATGGGTGAACTAGACATACAGAGACAGGCGCCAAATGTTGACCGTATGAATCGACTAGGTGCTAATGTCGTATCTGTTACTTCTGGTGACCGTACACTTCGTGCAGCAATCGATGAGGCAATTAGAGATTGGGTATCTGACCCAGAAAATACTTATTATCTATTAGGCTCTGCCGTTGGTCCTCACCCCTATCCTTTTTTAGTACGAGAATTACAATCGGTTATTGGTCGTGAGGCTAAAAAACAGTTAGAGGCATATAGCGGTCTTCCTGATGCTGTTTTTGCATGTGTCGGGGGAGGCTCTAACGCTATTGGTCTATTTCATGCTTTCCTAGCGGAAGATAATGTTGAGCTGATTGGTGTCGAAGCAGGAGGAAGAAGTAAAAAGCTTGGAGATCACTCTGCTACCCTAAATTCCGGGCGTCCAGGAGTTCTGCATGGTGCTCATAGCCTTCTACTATATGATGATGATGGCCAAATCCAAGAAACACATTCTGTATCAGCTGGTTTAGATTATCCTGGTGTTGGTCCTGAACATGCTTTATTAAAACTTGTAAAAAGAGTTAGCTATGTTACTGCCAATGATTCAGAGGCTCTTGACGCACTGGGACAATGCTGTGCTTTGGAAGGTATCCTTCCTGCACTAGAGACTGCACATGCTATAGCAGGCGCACGGCGATGGGCATCTAAGAATAAAAGCTCGCGTATTCTTATTGGCCTATCTGGGCGAGGGGATAAGGATATGCCTATATTGAGTCAGTATCCCATTGGAACACAGGGTTCAAAGGAGAAAACTAATGCAACCGCGTGAACATCTTGCGAATGCTATTTATAAAGCTGAAGGGTCAGCATTAGTTGCTTTCCTTACAGCAGGTTATCCAGAGCCTAAAAACTTCTTAAATATTCTTAATGAGATATCTTGTGAAGCTGATGCTGTTGAAATTGGTGTTCCTTTCTCAGACCCCATGGCGGATGGAGTGACCATTCAACGGTCTAGCCAATCAGCTATTGAGCAGGGCGTGAGTCTTAAATGGATCCTAGAACAACTTGCTGAGAGAGATACTCAAAAAAATACTCCATTAATATTAATGAGTTACCTCAACCCTCTAATTGCCTTTGGCTTTGACAAACTAGCATCAAAGGCTATGGAAGTTGGAATAAGTGGATTTATTGTTCCTGATCTACCATATGAAGAAAGTAAACCATTTAAACAATCACTAAATAAAGTTGGTATTGCTCTAATTCAATTAGTTACACCAGCAACCCCAACCACTCGATTACGAGAAGTGTGTGCGGCTAGTGAAGGGTTTGTATATGCAGTTACCCGCACAGGCATAACAGGGCGTACAACACAGTTTCCTGAAGATATAGCAAATTATTTAGCTTTAGTTACAAATACTTCTACAGTGCCTGTATGCGCGGGATTCGGTGTTAGAGAACGTAAACAAGTCAAATTAATTTCAGAGCATGCTGATGGAGTTATTGTAGGTTCTGCGCTAGTTGAAGCTCTTGAGAGAGGAGAAAATCCCACTACTTTTCTAAAAGGATTACGTCTTTGACTACAGCAGATTAACGATGAAGAGATTAATAAACTGTGATTCTTTATTTCAAGCTGGACATATAAAAAATATTCTTCAGCAAGCAGGAATTGACTGCCTCATTAAAAATGAACAGCTATCAGGGGGCTTAGGAGAAATTCCTTTCCTTGATTGTTTGCCAGAACTATGGATATTAAGAAACAAGGATTTTGAAAGAGCTCAGTCTCTTTTAAAGAGTTCTTGTAATGCCAATATTAGTGGAACCCCCTGGGGTTGCATGAATTGTGGAGAGAGAAATGAAAGTCATTTTGCAGTCTGTTGGAAGTGTGGCATTCACGACTCAATAAACACATAATAATTTAATCATAAATTACTACTAGATAAACAATTATGACTGATGCTTCACCAAGCGCCTGTATTTTAATCATTGGAAACGAAATACTTTCAGGAAAAACACAAGATAAAAATATCAAATTTCTCGGTGAAGAACTTGCCAAGAAGGGTATTAGTCTAAAAGAGGCTCGTATATTAGTAGATGAAAAAAAGGAAATTGTATCTGCGGTAAACGAGTGTAGATACAAATATACCTATGTCATAACAACTGGTGGAATTGGCCCTACTCATGATGATATTACTGCGGAGTGTGTAGCATCGGCTTTTGGCAAAAAATTAGTTCGTAATGAAGATGCTGTTGAACAACTTAAAAAAAACGGCAGAGAACTTAATGAGGCTAGATTAAAAATGGCACATGTGCCTGAAGGAGCTGCACTAATTGATAACCCAATAAGTAATGCTCCTGGATTTTTTATAGAAAATGTATTTGTTCTAGCTGGAATACCCTCTATTGCAAGAGCTATGTTTGCTAGCTTTGAAAATAAACTAGGAAGTGGCAAACAAATAGTTTCAAAAAATATGGATGTATATGTCCCTGAAGGCGATTTAGCAGCGCCATTGGGAGATATTGCAAAACGATATCCAGGAGTTGAAATAGGCAGTTATCCTTTCTCAAGGGATGGACGGTATGGGGCAAATCTGGTGGTTCGCTCTATCGATTCGGAAATCGTGAACACAGTTATTGAAGAAATTTCTAATGCGATGCAATTACTAGAAAAATAAGTGAACCATTAATAAAAAATTAGCTATCTGTTTTCTATTGTTTGTAATAATTTGCAATAACAGTCCACACTAGCCCTAAACCTGCCAAAAACCAGGCTGGCCAAATGGGTGTAAGACCGATTCCGATACAAAGCAAACCAACTGAAGTTAACAACACACCAGCTATGATCCCATTGCGCTCAAAAAAGGAAGTTTTGTTGAGTTCTTTTTGGCTAAAGTTTTTTTTTGTAACATCTTCATTCACATCTTCTAAAACTCGCTGAACTATCTGATGCAAAGCAACTGGTAACCTTGCCAAATCTTCACTTATCTGTGGCCATTTTTTAATTAAACGTTTCACATGCACACGAATATCAGTACGCTGCCTCATCCATTCCTGCAAAACAGGCTTAGCAGTTGCCCAAAGATCAAGGTCAGGATAAAGCTCCCGACCAAGTCCTTCTATATTCAATAGTGTCTTTTGAAGCAAAACCAACTGTGGTTGAACTTCCATATCAAATTTTCTTGCGGTATCAAATAACCGTAGAAGAACAAGGCCAAAAGAAATATCTTTAAGTGGTTTATTAAAAATTGGCTCGCATACAGCTCGTATTGCTGCTTCTAGTTCTGAGACTCGTGTATTTTGAGAAACCCACCCCGATTCGACGTGCAACTGTGCAACACGACGATAATCTCTATTGAAAAATGCAAGAAAATTTGCAGCCAAGTAATGCTGATTTTGAGAACTCAAACTACCAACAATGCCAAAGTCAACAGCTATGTAACGAGGATTATCTGGATCAGAAATATCTACAAAAATATTTCCCGGATGCATATCAGCATGAAAAAAATTATGCTGAAAAACTTGTGTAAAAAAAATTGCTACACCATTTTCAGCAAGACGTTTTATATTTGTGCCAGAAGAGCGTAAGGTTTCAATATCACTGATCGGTACTCCGCTGACACGCTCAATAGTTAAAACAGTCTCTCGACAATAATCCCAATATACTTCAGGCACATACAGCATGTCTGATCCATCAAAATTACGTTTGAGTTGAGCTGCATTAGCAGCCTCACGAGTCAAATCAAGCTCTTTCATAAGCGTCTTTTCAAATTCGCTTATGACATCAAGTAATCGAAGTCGTTTGCCGTCTGCCCAATAACGTTCCGCCATTCCTGCAATTACGTATAACACCCTAAGATCACGCTCAATTGCACTCCTAGCATCTGGCCTTAAAACCTTCACAACAACTGATTCGCCAGTATGAAGGGTAGCACTGTGAACTTGCGCGATAGACGCCGCTGCCAAGGGTTCTTTTTCAAAATGAGCGTAAACAACATCCACGCTCCCGAATGCAGCTGATATGATATTTACCACTTCAGCCGAATCAAAAGGGGGCACACGATCCTGAAGTTTTGCAAGTTCATCAGCTATATCTAACGGGAGCAGATCTCTCCTTGTAGAAACTGCCTGACCAAATTTCACAAAGATCGGTCCTAAATCTTCTAGAGCTAATCGAATTCTTACTCCTAAAGGCTTTTTATGATGACGACGAGGAATGAAGCGATAAACCCAAGCAATTGGAAGAAATAAGCGTGTCTCCCTTACTATATCTTCCAATCCATAAAGTATCAGAGTTCTCTGGATAGAGAGCAATCGCAGAATTAATTTAAGTCGACCCATGCTGCCTTACTACTTTTTTTGATTTTAGTTGGTCTATTCTTTTTTCTGCTCTATCTAAATCTTCACGTAAAATATCTACCTCAGCATTAAATGTCTCGACATCAAACCTTGATGGAAGCTGGTTAGATTCCTGTTGCAAATATTCCGAAGTATTCGTGGAAATTTTTTTTAGGGCGTAACTGCCCCAGTTTGTTAGATCTCGAACTGCTTTCGAAATCTCATTTGCTGCAACATCTCCAACTATATGCGATAACTCTTCCTCAAGCTCAGGGCGTGCAAAGCGTAACATCTCTGAAAACCCTTCTATTGTTGCTATATCACCATCAATGATCACACCTGATGCTATAAGGTCATTTACAGTTGAAGAGCGTAATAATCGAAGAAAAGTTAGTGGAGTTCCAGTAATTGCTGCTGTTATTTTTTGTTTATCACTCTGATCAACTTTGTATACACTAAGATAAGTTCCTTCTGATTTTAAACAGAATTTGATATCAATTTCCTTGATATCTAGCAACAAAGTTTTTTCAGCTAATGAACGGAGTCTATTTTTTGATGCTGATGACTCACTTATATGGTGATTCAATATACTCTCTATGGCACCAACCATTTGACTATTAATCATTTGATTTACAATTTAAACCCTAGGTGTAAGGCAACAATTCCTGCAGACAAATTGTAATACTCACATCGCTCAAAACCCTCCGCTTCCATTAGTTCCTTTAACTTATCTTGGTCGGGATGGACCCTAATAGACTCAGCTAAATAACGATAGCTATCAGAGTCTTTTGTCACAAGATGGCCAAGCTTAGGTAAAATTTTAAAACTGTATATATCGTAAATCGAATTAAAAATCCCTAATTTTGGTTTAGAGAACTCAAGAACTAATAGTCTTCCACCTGGTTTTAAAACACGATACATTTCTGCTAGCGCAGCTAGCTTATCTGTTACATTACGCAAACCAAATCCAATAGTGACACAGTGAAATTGGCTGTCATCGAATGGTAGTTTTTCAGCATTGGCTTGCGCATAAAATATGTTTCCTGCATAACCTGCGTCAGTAAGAGAAGTACGACCAAGATTTAGCATTCTTACATTAACATCAGTTACAAAAACTTGACCATCTGAGCCCACTTGTTTTGCAATGCCCTTGCTGAGATCACCACTCCCTGCTGCAATATCTAATGCAACTCCTCCTGATTTTAATGCGGTTTTTGAGAGTGCAAAATTTTTCCAAGCTCGATGAAACCCAAAAGACATTAGGTCATTCATCAGGTCATATCTATCTGCTACCGAGTCAAATACATCCCCTACTCGCATTGACTTAGTTTCTATTGGAACTTGTTCAAAACCAAAATCTGTAAATTCTTTGGGTTTTTTTTGACTATCCATCATTAGGCTCCGAATTTCTCAAATGCCCAGCTTCTTCCGTGCGCTCTAGGTATCGTTTCCAATTAGCATTTTTATGAGAGCCTAATTCATAAAGTAATGACCAAGAATAAATACCCGTATCGTGACCATCATCAAAAATTAATCTCACTGCATAACGCCCTACAATTTCAATGCTATCTATATTGACGTTCTGCTTATGAAATACCAAAGTTGGTTCTTTTTGGCCGTGACCTCTGACTTCTGCTGATGGAGAGTAGACTCTTAAGTATTCAGCAGAAAGACTGAAATTTTTACCATTGGAGAACTCTATTAGCAGTCGCCGAGAACGCTTTTGCAGCTTTATATCTAATGGATATAGGGTTGTTTTAGGGTTCGATTCACTCACAAAATGTACCGTGTGAGATCCTCGTCTTGAACAAGTTCTCCAAGATGCTCATTCACATATTCTGCATTAACGTGAGTTGAACACCCACCTTGGTCTGATGCTTCAAATGAAATAGTTTCCAAGAGCCTCTCCATTACCGTATGCAGCCGTCTTGCGCCGATATTCTCTGTATGCTCATTAACATGAAATGCTACTTCAGCTATTCGTTTGATGCCTGACTGATCGAATTCTAGATCAACTCGTTCAGTTGCCATCAAGGCCGAATACTGCTCAGTCAACGATGCATCTGGTTCCGTCAAAATTCTAACGAAATCTTCTGTTACAAGCGCAGCTAACTCCACACGTATTGGGAATCTACCCTGAAGTTCTGGAATCAGATCGGATGGTTTCGCTACATTGAATGCCCCAGATGCTATGAAAAGTATGTGATCAGTGCGAATCATGCCGTAGCGAGTGCTAACTGTGCACCCTTCAACAAGCGGCAATAGATCACGTTGTACGCCCTCCCTTGATACATCAGCACCTAAGGTATCTGAGCGACGCGCAACCTTATCAATCTCGTCCAGAAAAACGATTCCATTTTGTTCAACAGCATTTAATGCTTGAAGTTTAATTTCATCCTCATTAACCATCTTTGCTGCTTCTTCATCGGTCAAAACCTTCAATGCATCACTTATACGAAGTTTGCGAGAATTTAAGCGTCCATTGGACATATTTTGAAATAGCCCCTGTAGTTGATTGGTCATTTCCTCCATACCAGGTGGAGACATTATTTCTACGCCAATTCCGGGTGTTTGTACTTCTATTTCAATTTCACGGTCATCTAAATTACCCTCACGCAACTTTTTTCTAAGACGCTGTCTCGTTTCGCTATCTTCATCTGCCAAAGAGCCAGGCAATAGAGCATCGAGCACACGATCCTCTGCCGAATCTTGAGCGCGATGACTAACTTTAGCTAACTCATTTTCTCGAACCATTTTCACTGCCATATCAGCAAGATCACGGACTATTGAATCAACCTCACGCCCAACATAACCAACTTCTGTAAATTTGGTTGCCTCTACTTTAATAAAGGGTGCGCGCGCGAGTCGTGCGAGTCGTCGAGCAATTTCTGTTTTCCCAACACCAGTTGGCCCAATCATCAGAATGTTTTTTGGTGTAATTTCATTGCCGAGTGGTTCAGCAACCTGGGCCCTTCTCCATCTGTTACGTAGTGCAATTGCAACAGCACGCTTAGCCTCATCCTGGCCAACTATATGCTTATCAAGCTCCTCAACTATTTCTCTTGGAGTCATAGACATATCAGCACACCCAAATAAGTTAGCACCTTACTATTATATTTACTAAAGACTCGGTTTTTGTGCACCACAACACTACAACTCCTCTATAGTGATTGCGTCGTTGGTATACACACAGATATCTGCAGTGATAGACAACGATTTCTCTACAATAGAACGTGCATCAAGGTTCGTAGTATCGAGTAAAGCACGTGCCGCTGCTTGGCAGTAGGCGCCCCCAGACCCTATTGCTAGCAAATCAAGTTCTGGCTCAATTACATCGCCGGTACCAGAAATCAGAAGTGAATGCGTTTTATCTGCGACCACAAGTAATGCTTCTAAGCGACGAAGCATTCGGTCTGTTCGCCAGTCTTTCGCTAGTTCGATTGCGGCTCGGGTTAGATTTCCATACTGCTCCAATTTTTTTTCAAAATACTCAAATAAGGTAAAAGCATCTGCTGTACCACCTGCAAACCCAGCAAGCACCTTACCATCATAAAGACGTCTTACCTTACGAGCATTACCTTTCATAATTGTGTCACCCATGGTTACTTGTCCATCACCACCCATGGCTACACGATCATCGCGTCTAACACAAATTATGGTTGTACCGTGAAAATTATTCATAAAATCATTCACTCGACGAAAATTTTTTCTATAAAAAACTGGCTAAGTTTTCAAGAACCCTTTTCTGGCGCTTTTCCTGCAGCACGGCGTGCTCTAGGATGTGCTTTGTCATATATTTGGGCAAGATGTTGAAAGTCAAGATGAGTATAGGCCTGAGTAGTAGAAATACTCGAATGTCCTAACAATTCTTGTATAGCGCGGAGGTCGCCGCTTGATTCCAACATATGTGTTGCAAATGAATGCCTTAACATATGTGGGTGAACCGAAGTTGTTGTTCCTTGACGAAGAGCCCAATGCTTTAAGCGTCCCTGTACTGTACGGCGAGAAAGTCTAGATCCTCTTTGGCTGACGAATATCGCCTTCTCCTTGGGCTCTGCTATAGCATCCCTTACAAGCATCCACGCCTTCATCGCCTCAACAGCATGCCGACCAACAGGAATCACGCGTATCTTGTTACCTTTGCCGGTCACACGGACAGTGCGATCACGCACATCCAAATCACCTAAATCCAAACCAACTAACTCTGAAAGCCTTAGTCCTGATGAATAGAACAGCTCCAAAATCGCTCGATCTCTAATGCTTAAAGTGTCCTCACAAGTTAGATTTAGCAAACTTGCTACCTGATCTGCGTCCATTGTTGCTACTAAACGCTTACTAGATTTTGGCGCCTGAATACTAGTAGCAGGATTCATCGATATAAAACCCTCACGCATCAGATAATCAAAAAAACGACGAATTGCAGATAACCGACGGGCGATACTCCGTGGGCTATAACCTTTCCGATGACTATGAGCAGCAAAACGACGGATAAAATAGGTGTCTAATGAACTAATGCTTACCTGCGAATCCTCGCTAAAATCAACCAATGCGCTCAAGTCTGATCGGTAAGCGCTAACAGTATGGGATGAAAGTCTTCGTTCTTTTTCTAGATGTCGAAAAAATGCCTCGAATTTTGCCTCAAGATCCTGTGATGCTTGACCCATTAATCATCTCCATACATCACTTCTCCTTAAGAACGGCAACTACCAATTCTCCGAGACGTGTTAGTAAATCCATACCTTTGCCTGGATTGAAATAATCAGAATCGATGCTACCTATAACCATAAAGCCTAACATTTCACTGTTACCCAAAGGAATTAGCGCTGCTGAATTAATTTCTGGAGCATCATCCGAAAAAACAATTTTTTTCTGAGAGTCTTTTAACTGTACACAACGGGGTCGGCCTGACTGCAAAAAGCTTTCGAATGGGCTTAATCGCTTATCAGAAGGATCAATGAAAGTGGTGAAATCATTATCCGAAAAGACACTCTTAACTTTTGATGAAAATATTATGAGCACACACCGATCAGCCAAGAAATCTTTTTTTAAACTTGATTGCAAAATTTGTATTCGTTTTACACTGCTTGGTGACTCAATCAGTCGTAACGCCAATTGGTGAATTTTATCTAAGACCTTATGATTATCCTTAGCAGCTACAACTATCTCCTTCAGCTGCTGTTTAAACTTCAAGTTGCTCTCACGAAGCACCTCAACCTGACGTTCTACCAGCGAGATCGCACCACTACCTTGATGGTGTGATAATTGTAGATTCATTAACAGATTCTCACGCCCCTCAAAAAAATCCAAATGATTCTCCAAATATTCTGTTATAGAATCCTCTGACAACTCACCTACAGAAATATCTTCAATTTTTTTTTGTCGGCTCATATTCTATTTGCCCCTCAAAAACCTTAGTTGCCGTGCCTGATAGCCATAACGGATAACCTGGTCCCTGCCACTCAACCTGAAGTATGCCGCCTTTTAACTCTACCTTAACGCTCTCTTCCAAAAGACCCCAACACCTACCAAGAGCTACTGCAGCCGCAGCACCGGTTCCACATGCTTTAGTTTCGCCTACACCTCTCTCGAATACCCTAAGTTTCAGGCTTTTTTCATCTAAAAATTGTACGAAACCAACATTGACGCCTTGCGGAAATGAGGAATGAGACTGTAATTCCGGCCCTACTATTCTAACGGGGGCTTGTTCAACAGAATTAACTTTAATCACTGCATGCGGATTCCCCATGGACACCAAACCAAATTCTGCTATTCCGCTTGTTAAGTCTAGCCTGTAAAGTTCAGACGTAGCTTCCAAATCACTAGGAAGAGAACTTGGCACAAAATTTGGCTCTCCAAGATTGATCCCCAAGATGCCATCAGCCAGTAATCTAGCCTCCACTAATCCAGCCATACTCTCTAATACCAGAGCCTTTTCCTCTATCTCGCTGAAAAGATAGTGAGCTATACACCGCGCGCCATTACCACATTGCTCAACCTCGGAGCCATCTGCATTGAATACTCGATAGAAGATATCTGCCTCGGCTTTAGCAGATTTTTGAAGAATTAATAGCTGATCAAACCCAATCCCAGTACGCCTATTTGCCCAAGTGCGCACAAGCTCTTCTCTTGGCATTGCCATATCATCTGGCCAACAAATAATCATAAAATCGTTGCCAAGACCATGCATCTTTGTAAATTCAAACTTCATTGTACTGGTAATAACTCACTTTCAGGGTTAACTTGTGCAAGAGGATTATAGTGGATTCAAACGTTACTAAACCTAAAACTAAGTATGGCGATTTAAGGGGGTTCCTATCAGAGTTGGAATCTCAGGGGGAACTGCATCAAATTTCAGAGCCTGTGTCTCCTAATCTTGAGATTACTGAGATATGCAGCCGAACCCTGAAACGCAAGGGACCTGCGCTATTGTTCAACAACGTAGTAAATTCAAATATATCTGTATTAGCTAATCTTTTTGGAACACAGGAACGGATTGCAACCGCACTTGGTGCCGATTCAACTAAAGTTTTTACTGAATTAGGTCAGCTACTAGCATCACTGCGAGCGCCAAAACCACCTAAAGGCCTTGGTGAGGCTTGGAAAAAACTACCCCTTGTTAAAGAAATTCTCAACATGGCGCCTCGAACTACTAAAAATGGCCCGTGCCAAGAAGTCATCTTAGAAGCTGCGGATGTTGATCTTGGGACATTACCTATACAAACTTGTTGGCCAGAGGACGCTGGACCATTAATCACATGGGGGCTAACAACAACAAAGGGTCCTGAAAATGAAGATACTACTTCAAGGCAGAATATTGGTATCTACAGACAACAAGTAATTGGTAGGAATCGGATTATAATGCGCTGGCTAGAGCATCGAGGTGGGGCCACCGATTTTAAAGCTTGGTGCCGAAAGAAACCGCAGGAGCCATTCCCAGTTGCAGTAAGTATTGGCGCAGATCCAGCCACCTTGTTAGCAGCAGTTACACCAATACCAGATACCTTATCTGAATACTCATTTGCTGGGCTATTAAGAGGAGCACGTACAATCCTTACACCTTGCCTTTGTTCTTCCTTAAAGGTACCAGCTAATGCTGAAATCACCCTAGAAGGAACTATAGAACCGGAGGACACAGCTATTGAGGGGCCTTTTGGAGACCATACAGGCTATTACAATGAGACTGAAAAATTCCCTGTTATGACTGTTCATCGCATAACCCACCGCCAAAACCCCATATACCATACTACCTATACTGGCAGGCCTCCAGACGAACCCGCCATATTAGGGTTAGCAATGAACGATATGTTTGTCCCTATTCTTAAGACACAATTCCCGGAAATTGTCGATTTTTACCTCCCCAGTGAGGCATGCTCTTACCGCATTGCGGTTGTTAGTATTCAAAAACAATACCCCGGTCACGCACGAAGAATTATGTTCGGAATTTGGTCCTACCTGCGACAATTTCTTTATACCAAAATGATTATCGTAGTAGACGAGGATATAGATGTTAGAAACTGGGGAGATGTTTTATGGGCAATTAGCACACGAGTCGACCCAGCTCGAGATACTGAACTTCCAGAATCTACGCCAATTGATTACCTGGATTTTGCATCTCCAGTTCCCGGTCTGGGATCAAAGATTGGTTTTGATGCTACCAACAAATGGGCTAGCGAAACAAATCGAAGTTGGGGAATACCAATCAGTATGAGCTCCAAAATTATTAAAAAAGTCGACAAAATTTGGAGCGATCTTGGAATAGATTAATGGCTAAAAAATAGAATAGACTTTTTCGGTGAGCCTAGCTATTTTGTATTTCTGGATATAGCTAAAACGTTTGTTAAGCTAATAGGGGGATATTAATTTTCTCGGAGATAAAATGCGACACATACTAGTAACTAATTCAAAAGGTGGCTGCGGCAAGAGTACTATTGCTACTAATCTTGCTGCTTATTTTGCATCTGAGGGGTATTCTACAGCGCTAGCTGACTATGATATTCAGGCAACTAGCCTCAGTTGGCTAGACGTGCGCCCTGAAGATCACCCTTCAATTACCGGACTAGCAGCTTTTGAAGATGGTCTTCGTTATCTTCCAAGAAATACTGATTACTTAATTATTGATGCTCCTGCAGGATCAAGCGGACCAGAGCTTACTGCTCTTGTAAATCATGCCGAAACGATTATCGTCCCTATACTTCCTTCGCCTATTGATATCAAGGCTGGTGCTGAATTTGTAGATGAACTTATGAATAAGGGCAAAATAGCCAATAGAAAAGCGCGAGTTGCCATAATTGCTAATCGAATAAAGGAAAACACGCTAATCTTCCAAGAGCTTGATGAATATCTGGATAAGTTGAAAGTACCCTATACAGCGGCGCTTAGAGAAGCACAGAACTATATTCGTGCCTATCAACGAGGACTAGGTATTCATGAACTACCTTACTATCAGACATGGCAAGATTGGGAACAGTGGGAAGAACTCATTAAGTGGCTCAATTCTCGGCGCTCTCAGCCTCGATAATTTCATTACTATCTGATACGAACCCATCACCATCACTTATAAAAACATTATCAGGACTATCCAAAGCTGGCATTTCTTCTAATGCAGTAGTAACTAGTGCTAGGCCTGATCTAAAGGCAAGTGCGGCATTGTCCTCTTCGCCAAACTGTTTTAGAAGGCGTCCATACAAAGCAAAAGAATCTGTTCTAGGTGACATTGCTAGACTTGATTCTAAATAGCTTCGTGCTTTCCCCCAAAGTTCTAATGCCATACAGAGTCTTGCAGCTGTAAGTAATAAGCCAGCATCCTCTGAATGGGATTTCAGCCATTCTTCTGCATGACGTAATTGTTTTTCAGTATCTCCATCAGCAATCTTTCCATAAGCAAGAATGAGATTTTCATCCCATTCCTTTTTTAATGCTGCTCTAATCTCCTTCTCAGCGTCTTTTCCTAGTCCTAGGCCACTGATTGCTGACGCATGTATTGATATTATTTTAGGGGATCTTCGGAGCCGCATAGGCAATTTCCCCCATATGCGATCGATATCATTAACATTTGACTTATGCTGGTCCCAATAGGATTGAAGAGCTACCGCACACAAGTCATCTAGCTCGGTTTTTTCAAGCCGTGCAGAGTCCAGTTTATGCAACAAAGCTACAAGCTGATCCCAATCTTCCAATGCATAATAAACCTTAGCAAGTAATGCAAGAGAAGCAGGATGATCAGACTCTACTTCCTGAACACGGTTAAGCGTAGCTAGTGCTCGTTCATATTCTCCATTTTCTAACTGGAGCTCCGCCTGAGTTAATAGGACCGCAGTTTCAGCAGCAGGTAACTCCTCATACGCCAACTTTAACCAGTCATCTCTTCGACTTTCCGATCCTTGTAATTGTGCCGCTCTAGCGGCAAGAAGATAGCTAATCAATGGAGCGTCTGTACCACGAAGGCTTTGGGCTAAGAGCCGTTCACCCTTTGACCAATCTCCTTCTGACATATGGATCAATCCGCGAGTAAGTCTCTCTCCTGCAGAACGTACTCGCCGATCTGCTACCACTTCCCCTAAAACCCTTGGCGCGTTCCAAATTGCAACTAATAGCCTAATAAAAACATAGCCCACCCCTAGTGCCAGCAACAATCCTGGGACTGACATTTCAACAACATATCCCATAAAATTGATGAGAACATAGCCACGATCCTGTGCCAGCAAATGAGCAGAAAAAGCTCCAACAAAAAGAGCAGTTAAAACCCAAAATCCTGTTTTCACTACTATTCTCTATTCCCAAGATCACGGAGTAACTCAAGAGAGCCTCCGATATCTGGGTATTGTGGGTCAATCTCTAGCTGAACCAGCTCCTGCAACAGTAAACTGGCGCCCTCAACCCTTGCATCATTCGTATCAAACTCACGTGCAAGAAGAATATTGGCCGCACTAAGGCTAGTTTGAAAAACCTCACTTTGACGACGAGATAGAGCAAGCCTAGCAATCTGTAACTCCAACTCCAATTGCTTTTTAATCACCGCCTGTTCCTCTGCTGTGAGGGCTCTGGTCGAAAGTGATTCGACACGCTCAACACTTACCATTCCTAAGATAGCCTGTTTAAACCTGAGCCAAACGCGCATCAAGGCAGACTCCATGTCCACACTTGATTGCTCTTGATTGCTAAGATTTTGTAATGGAACGGATACTATTGGCAGGGAATCGACCATTTCCATAAGTCTAAGTAGGCTATTGTTCAATCCCTCTTCATCAGTAAGTTGAATAGCACGTAATAATTGCAAATCTTGTGCGAGATGCTGACGCACGACAGTAAATGATTGATCGCCCAGTTCTATGAGCTTCGCATCAGCCAGTTCCATCGCCGTAATCGCGCCATCACGATCCTTATATAGGCTCAAGGTTGTGTCAGCCACTGTCAAATAATACTGAGCCTCTCCAAATAACCATCCACGCCTTGTGTCATCAGAAATGCCTTGTAACAAACTTATTCTTCGCTCCAAAGCCTCAAAGCGTTCGGGCAATTGTTGTACGCGATTATCAATTTCATTGACAAAATCTCGCGCAGAATTGTTTGCATCTTGAAGAGAATTAATTCTCCCTATTAATGCGTCAAGGCTTAACTTAAGATCACTTATGGAATTCGTAGTTTGACTTTCAGATTGGCTCAATAAAATAGGATATTGTTGATATTGCCACCATATATAACCGCTACTAAAAATTGCTAATAGTGCAAATATTAGAGCACACACCAAAGCAAAATAAGAGACTCTATTAGTTCGCCTTATTATATGATTGCTATCACTAGAAATAGCTTCCTCTTTCAATTCTGAAGCCTTTGTGTTTTCTGGAGAATTGGAATTATTTGTATTTTTTTCTCTCATAATTTCAATAAAGCACCGAGATTATTACTTTTCCGCATCTTATTACTTGTTGAGGGTATCATGTCCTTGTAGAACAGCTTTAAAAATCTACTGCAATACCAGAAGTATACTTTCTTGATAGGGTAATAATTATGACTAATAAATCCCAACGTCCTACTTTAGACGCTTTAGCCAGGCAGCTTGCTGAGGCCGTACCTGGAAATCTAAAATCTATAAGTGGTGACATGGAACGTAATTTTAAATCTATGATCCAATCTGGATTATCAAAAATGGACCTTGTAACCCGTGAAGAATTTGACATACAAACAGCTGTTTTGTCCAAAACCCGGGAAAAATTAGAGTTGCTAGAAACACGCCTAAAAGAACTAGAAGATGGACAATTTGGTTAAAATCCGCAGACTTGGTATTACATAAACTTATGTGATTGACATTGAAGCGACTAGTATAAGCCCTATAATTATCAATAAATAAGGGAGGGATTGTTGAACAAACAAGAAAAACGTTTTTACGATAGTTTCATGATTGTGATCGGTATTTTTACTGGACTTATTCTAGGTATCGTTTTTACTAAAGCATTTGCAGAGCCTGTTAACATTGAGGATGATTCTTCGCAGATTTTGTTAACGAATCATGCGGAATACAAAATACCTTAAGAAATTTTCCGGCAAACTAGCATTACATGTGACAAAACACCCTAAACGATTTCATTCTAAGCAGGTAATGTGTTTGTAAGCCTCAAAATATTATGATGATTTGGAAACGCAACACGCTAATTTGCATTGCCCTTACAAGTGTTAGCATAAATAAGGCACAAACTCAGGAATTACATTACCCGGGCGACCTTATAGAACGAATCCGCAACTCATCACAGACTATGCCGGGCTCGCTACCAAGAGCTGTTAATTTTATAAAGTTCGCCGAAAGCCATAGAACATATTCGATAGTGGTGGAGGACGGAAGTGAAGAGCTATTTGTTTCAGCCCGTACGGCATTTCAGATAATTTATGAAGATGGTTCGGTGATGATCGATGCTGGAATGGATGAGATAGTTCATCGTTTTTATGGTTTCGGGCGTGTTGAACCTTACTGGCCTGAAAATAATCAACTAGTACAGGATGCTTTACAGCAAGCTAACCTCATCTTAATCACCCATGAACACGGTGATCATATTGCGGGCGTGCTGCGCAGTAGTATTAGAGATGAGATTGCAGGCAAAACGATTCTGACTCAAGCTCAAGTGGATACCTTAATTAATTCACCTCAATTGCCTGAGATCGGCCTAACAGAAGAACAGGCAAATGATTACATCATCATAGACTACGACATATTGCTTCCAGTAGCTCCGGGCATTGTCCTAGTTAAGGCTCCGGGACACACCCCGGGACACCAAATGATTTATGTTCAACTAGAAATGGGGACAGAATACATTTTTATTGGTGACATTGGGTGGTCAATAGATAATATTAAGCAAAAAAAACTAAGGCCCCAAGAAACAATTAATAGAATAGGCGAAGACCCTGTAGAATTGATGGCCCAACTTGCCTGGCTCAACGGACTACTCGAAGAGAATCTGTTGGTGATCCCATCTCACGATAATTTATTACTAACCAAATACGCAGAAGAGGGGCTACTAAATAATTTATCAATTAGTCGTTAACCCTAAAGACTGCTATTTTTTTAATCAGTAACAAAGCCCTTTAGACTAGATTTCTTAAGCTCATATTTTGTTGTTTTAATTACATTAACTTAGATTATTAACGGGAGATTAACTACTGCTCCAGACTCGGAACTACGAATAACGGCCTCAGTCCACTCCATATACTTTACACCCGTCTCAAAAGTATTCATTGTTACTTCCTCTAAACCCAGAATAGCCCTGATGAACTCTTCCTCTACTCGATAGATAGCTTGCTGCTCACGGGGATTGGCAAGCTCAACAAGTTGAGTGTCCCCTCTACGACCAACAAAAATAGTCTGGCCGCTATCTACACGGCCTGGGGTGCCAGCTATATGAATAGTGCCTTCACTACCAAATATCCAAGTTTGATTTCCTTGTGATAGACCGCTAGTTGCACTGAATTTCATATGCACCTGAGCTCCATTATCAAGCTCATATAGCACATCGAGATGATCAGGAATGCTAACAGGGCGCAATTCCCCAGAAGAATCACGTCTGCTAGAAACGTGTACCTTTGTCATCGCCATTATCCGATTGCCAGCACCAAACCATCTCATCATAGACTCATAGGTAGAGCCAATATTCAAAGTGTTGTAGCCACTGAACTCTCGATTATGACGCCAATGAAGCTGACCATTAAAATCAGCGAACCGGCGCTGCACTCTCTGAACCTCAACTGAAAGGACTTCACCTACATATTCTTCTTCCAATAAATTCTGTAAAACTCTATCAACCACATAACTAGTGGAAGTAGGCACCAACTGACAGATGAGTTCGGGATGCTGACTTGAAGCTGCCAGCATTGCATGAGCTTCAGCTGCGGTGTTTGACATACGAGCCTGACACAACACGTGCTTCTCTTTTTCCAAAGAAGCCAAAGTAATTGTGTGATGCATATAAGGCCAGGTACCAATCAAAACTGCATCTACCTCATCGTCATCTAGCAATTCTTGCCAATTAGAATACGAACGCGGAATGTCAAACTCTTGAGCAACCCGACTACTAGATTGTAGAGACCGATTCGCAACTGCAACAATTTCACATTCTGGAATTCGTCTGAAACCTGGAATCATGACATTACGAACAACTGCACCGGCGCCAATTATTCCAACGCGAACTTTATTTTCGACTTGGCTGATATCCTGTTGAGTGTTTTGGGCCAACAATGCAGGTGGCGCAAGTGCCGCTGCTACTGGAATAGCGGCAGATGAAAGAAAATCTCGACGTTTAATTTTAGGTTTTTTGGTGGCCTTAGTTTCTTCTTTCATTATTTGGCATAAATTTTGATTGTCTGAGTGAGATGTTACTCAACTCAATAAGCTTCCTGCAAACTCTCTTGTCAGCAGTACTTACAGCTTTATTGGAAGCAGCTGTTTAGCATGATTATTTGAAGAGGAAAGCAATATTTTTAATTATGTGTTTAGCGTTGCTCACGAGGCCTAGCCTCATTAACACGCAGCTCACGTCCTCCAACATCCTTTCCATTTAATTGAGCGATTGCCGTTTGACCTTCAGCCTGATTAGACATCTCAACAAAACCAAACCCTCTAGAACGTCCGGTTTCTCGATCAGTTAAAATCTTAACCGAAACAACATCGCCAAATTCTGCAAAAGCATCTCTTAGTTCAGATTCACTTAATGAATAAGACAAATTTCCAACATAAATATTCATCTATAAAACTCACATAAACATCAATTAAAAAACGTTCTGATTAATGCGCATAAACGAACGCCCACTAAACCTTATTCGGGCTTATGAATCACTGTAAGTGTGTGTTTAGCTTTGGTCAACTCGTTCTCAAAAAATTTTAACAAAAATATAACTCTATCGATCAGCTAACTACTACCATTTATATTTCTGCTTGTATTCGAAAAAATGCAATTAAAATAAAATATAAACGTCCAGTTTGTCGCTTTATTCGGTACGACTGGTAATTTCAATCAAGTGATAACCAAATTGGGTTTTCACTGGCCCCTGAACTTCGTTTATCGGAGAACTGAAAACAACCGTATCAAATTCCTTAACCATCTGGCCTGGTGCAAATGTTCCTAATTCACCACCTCTTTGTCCTGACGGACAACTCGAATGCTCCTTTGCAAGTTCTGCAAAATCTTCTCCCACCGAGATTTTATCCTTCAAGTCCATACAAAATTCCTCGCTATCCACAAGTATATGTCGAGCCGTTGCTTGTACCATCCTTGTCTCCTTATAAATCCGTTCAATATCTAATCGGGCGGATGACGTTACACTCTGTAGAAGATTTATTCCATGTGTTTTGCTAAAAAGTGTGCGTGAAACTAAGCGTGATATCTTTTTTGTTTACTACATACGTCTAAAAATAAGGCTAAAATTGTTTGCCGGCATTTTCACAATTTCACTCAAAACCAACCCTACGTTTAGCCCCAACTGTTCAACATCTTCTAAGTTTCTCAATCCCCAATCTTTATTTTTCCTTTTTAGCTGTTTATCAAACAGCTCGTTTGTCTTAGCAGTATGGCCTTCTCTACGCCGGAATGGACCATACAAAAAAAGGACTCCTGAGTCTGAAAGAATTTTATTCGCGCCATACACAAGCGCTTTTGCTGCCTCCCAAGGCGCCACATGAATCATGTTGCTGCAAAAGACCATGTTTGCTTCTAGAACAGGCCATGACGATGTAAGTACATTCAGATCCAGAGGGCTAGATATATTTGAGAGTTTTTCTCTATTGATTCTTGCTTGGATGGAAAGACGAAAATCTGCATCTGGATCGGAAGGTATCCAAGAAAGTTCACTTAAAAACTTTGCGAAATAAATAATATGTTGGCCTGTACCACTGGCAATCTCTAAGGCCTGGCCATACGATGGCGCATGGTCCCGCAAAACATTAAGAATGGCTTCTTTGTTGCGCTCAGCTGCAGGCATGTTCCAAAGGCCATTTGAGGTCTGTTTACCATATGGCCTTTTCATATTTTGCAGCTGCGAAAATTAATATCCATGCGTTAAATTAATTTTTGGAGCGACTTGATGCTACAACCACTGCCGCGGCCAATAATACCATCCCAGCTGATATTCCAACTGCCGAGCCAACAATTATGCCTATAAAAGCTATATCAAAATAAATGCCTATCCCGCCCCCACAAAATGCGCCAAAAATTATTCCGACAAATGGCGCAGCAGCACCCCAATTTGGGAAAAAGTTTTTTTCATTCGCTTTAACTTTTTTTAAAACTCTATGTTCAATCATAATTTCCTTATGAATCAACCCAAGACGCCCAATCTTCCGGAAGTTTCTCAATACCTAAAACAGACATGAATTTCTTTGGGCTTAAGGCAATCATTTTATAACGGCCGTTTACTAACAAGTCTCCTGATTCATTTTTTGCAGCACTGTGAACAACCTGGATTCGGCTAGATTCATCTAGTTCCGGTATGTAAGCAGAAAGAAATACTGGCTCTGATTCTCTAGCAGGTCGATGGTACGTGACTTGAGCTGATCTTGTCAGCCATAAAGATTTTGCACCAGTTGTTAACAACATACCTGCCCAACAAGCCATACAATCCAACGCCGTAAAAATAACCCCTCCATGAGTTATGCCTGGAAACCCTATTAATTTGGGGTCCGGGGTGAAATGTCCAATTACATTCTCTGAATTATCTGGGTCATAATGAACCTTAATATTCAAGCCTTGGGTATTAGCTGGCCCACACCCAAAACACACACTTTCACCAAGCAATTTAACGTTTAGTGCTTGTGCTGACAAAATATCACTCCTAGATATTGAATTGTAAAATTAAATCAATAATTTCCTTATGGGTAGGGAACCGTCCCTTATCGCTTTTAGAGAAAATGGCATTATCATTACATAAAACATCAAATACGCCATCACTACCCTCAACGAGCTCCACATTTATATCCACTTCCTTTTTTATTGTAGCCTCCAGACCGGAGGCAATTGTTCGGTAATTTCAGCGTCCGCAATATTTAATGATTATGCGCAAAGGTCACCTCAACCATAAAAAAATAAACTTAAAGTTTTAAGTGATAGCCATATTACAAAAAAAAATAGTGCCGTTGTAATTAGCGCCATAAGCCATCTAATGCTTTTAGAAAGTTTATGTTTAATTCTTTGAATAATTGTTGAATTCAATCCTGATTTTTTTAAAGGAACAGAAAATATTTGACCCACAATCACCAAGCAAAGCGCCCAAAGCAAAATCACAATTGACGCCAAAGTGTATGTTGGGTCCCCAGCAGGCTCTCCCAACACTATAAATCCAATTAAAAAACATGCTGCACTTACAGCCACTATCCAAATTACTAAGCGATATGTAATAAGAAAACGGCTAAGAACACTATAAAAATTAAGCATAAACCCAAATTAACTTCTAATAGGTAATAAAATAAATATTTAATCACTTTGTTGGTATGCGGACCAACGCCAGAATTCTCCCATATATATGCTATTGCTTATGAAGCAAAGGGATTTGAAATATCTTACTAGTTTATTCGGAGCTCATAAGACGAAGCGCCTCTTGCAATTGAATGTCTTCATTTGCCGAAATATCACTACCCGGGCCACGATAAAGTTGCAATGGATTTTCAGCTACGACAACTATGTCAGGTTTTATACCCATGCCATTAATAGAATTCCCAGAAGGCGTAAAATAATGTGAGGTAGTTAATTTTAATGCCTGACCATTCGAGAGCGGAATAACTGACTGTACCGAGCCCTTGCCGTATGTCTGTTCACCTACAAGTCGCGCCCGACTATGCTCTCTTAGGGCAGCAGCAACAATTTCAGAAGCCGATGCTGAGCCTTCATTTATTAAAACCGTAACTAATAAACCAGAGAAAATGTCACCTGGTTTTGCATATTCTTCAAAACTTGTATTGTTAACACGCCCACCCCCACGAACGATCAGCCCTTTATCAAGAAAAGCATCAGCTACCGCAACTGCAGCATCTAAAACCCCACCAGGATTGTTACGAAGATCAAGTATGACACCACTTAACTCATTATCATTGGGCAAACTTCTAAGGGCTCTTTCAAGTTCATCTGCAGTACTATCTGCAAATCCGGTTAGCCCTATATAACCATAACCCATTCCAAGATATTCCGTTCGTACGGTTTTCACATAAATATCTGACCTAGTCAAAGCAAATCGAAGTGGTCCTTCCCGGCCATGACGCCTTAATTCCAAGGTAACTTGTGTGCCTGGTTCTCCACGCATCCTTTTAATTGTTGCCTCTGTATCTTTTACATCTACAGGTACATCATTAACTGACACTAAAACATCGCCAGGTAATATTCCTGCACGCTGAGCTGGCGTGTCATCTAATGGGGCAACAACCTTAAGTTCTCCATTATTCAGGCTGATATCTAAACCAACACCGGCATATTGTCCTGTAGCACTAATCCTAATTCCTTCATAATCTTCAGCGCTTAGAAAACGAGAGTGATTATCAAGGCTTTCTAGCATTCCGTTTATAGCGTTCTCAACGAGACGCGCTTCATCTAGCTCATGCACATATTCTTCACGTAGGCTGTCCAGGACTTCAACCAAAAGGTTAGTTTGTTCCTCACTTTGAGAGCTGAAATTAACTGCACGAAAATTTTTAGAAATTCTTTCATTCAGCAAATAACCGCCTGCGGATGCGGCTATCCCAGCCACAGCCCCAAAACACACCAAAAGAATGATTCGACTTTTGATAAACATAGATAATAAAAAACCCTTCTTCCAGCCGATCACCTTAGCACAGCAGAGCAAGTCCTTTAAAATAAAGACGTATTACCTCTGAACTGCTGGAGATAGCCATGGAGTTGGGTTTATAGGACGGCCTTCATGGCGAATTTCGAAATATAGAGAATATTGTGTTTGTCCCCCAGAGTTGCCCACCTGTGCAACTGCATCACCGGGCATCACCCACTCACCGGATTCCTTCAAAATGGTCTCATTATGTGCATAAAGACTCATATAGCCCTCGCCATGGTCAACAATCACTAAAAGCCCCAAACCTGGTAACCAATCGGCGAAAGCTATGCGGCCATAGTGAACCGCCCTTACAGTCGCTCCTAATGATGCGCTCAATACGATTCCATTCCATACTAACTCGCTATTCTCCCGTGTCTCTCCATATTTGTTTGTAGCAACTCCTTCGACAGGCCAAGGCAAATGCCCCTTAACGTTGCCAAAGTCGACTTCTACATCAAAGGGAAATCCTGAAAGTGCTGCCCTCACTTCCTCAACTACTTGTCTAAGATGTTCTTCTTCTGCACGCAAATCACGGATATTACGCCCTGACTCAGCGATTTCATTTTCAAGTCGTGCAACAAGCAAATGGCGCTCTTGTCGAGCATTTTCCAACTCTGAAATTTCAAGCTCCCTAGACTTCTCCAACACTACAAGTTCTAACAGTGCGATACGGCTTGTGCTTACCAACTCTTCTAACCTGCTAACGTCTGACATCACCGCATTAATATTTTCAATTCGTGCTCTATTAAGAAAATCATAATAAATAACCATTCTTCCCAAGCGCGCTGGTTCCTCCTGATTGAGCAGCAGTTTTATTTTTTCCTGTCTACCAGAAAAATAGCTTTGGCGTACCTGCTGATACAAAACCGCACGCTCTCCATTTAGCCTAAGTTGCACCTCATCTATTTCATTTTCCAAATTCCTAATATGTTCCTGTTGGTCACTAAGCTGCTGTTGAATAAGAACAAGCTCTTTAGAGCTCTCTGAGATTTTCACTTCTACTTCCCTTAAAGCACGACTACTTCTTTCATGATCCAGATTCTGCTGCGACAACCTTTCCTCAAGAGCTCTTAGCTCGATAAGCACCTCTTTCAAACTCTCCTCTTCTAAGGTTTGGCTCGAAACAAAATTAGCAAAACAATAACAATGAAACAAAATAGCCAGAGTGATATATCTGGTTTTACAATTATTGGGTCGCATAACAAAGCGAAGTCTAGCTATTCAATACCGAAAAAGCTCGGCTGGTATAATTCAGGCCCCCAAAAGCCCCGTATTACTGGAGAACAGAATGGATCGATTGGTGGAATTTGCGGATAACAACAGCCTACTTGTCGTGGCACTACTAGTTTCGTGGGTCGGCGTTATATTTTACGAGATCAAGCGTAAAGCCACGCTCATTACTCAAGTTTCAACAACAGATGCGGTTCGCCTTATAAATAATGGCGCCATCATTATTGATGTAAGACCAATTGATCACTATCAGGAAGGTCATATTGTCAACTCAAAAAATATTGCTTTAGATAATATTCAAAGAGACAAAAATATACCTAAGAAAAAGAATAAACCACTGCTCACTGTCTGCGAAAATGGCATAAACTCTGGAAAGGCAGCCAATCTTCTACGACAGGCTGGATTTGAAAGTGTGTTTAGCTTAAAAGGCGGCCTAAAACAATGGCGTACAGACAGCATGACCTTAGTTAAATGAAGGGGTATCCCGAAATTCGTGGCTATTTATTAGGGCTGCCCACAAGTATAGTAAGACATGAACGTAGTCTGAACACAGGTTACTAGTGCTTAGGTGGCAGAAATAAGCTGACGCTATTACGATCGTGATTCAACTTTTCATATCAACTGACCATAGGGACACTCAATCATATGACAGAACAAAAGTCTGCGGATAGCCAGTCCAAGCAACTCGTTTTGCAAAAAATTTATGTTAAAGATTTT